>JADGOU010000020.1 GCA_017882835.1 Frankiaceae bacterium
ACCAGTACGACGACACTTGCCGCGTCCCGGCGGTGCCCGCCAGCCGGTCGGTGAGCGCCAGCCCGCGCGCGCGGTTGGCCGGGTCGTCGACGCCGGCGGACGCCGTGACGAGCAGGACAACGTTGGGCGCCGCGGTGTGAAAGGTCTTGTCCAGGGCGGCGTGGCCGCGGGTGGAGGCGCTGGCTGGGTCCTCGAACCCGCCATTGCTCAGCTTGGCGAACACGCCGCCGCCGACGACGCCGGCGACGATCAACGCGGCCGTGGTGACCGCCAGTACCAGCCGGTGATGTCGCACGACCGCGGTCGTGACTGAACTGATCATGCTGACCCCGGGAGACGCGCAGCGACAGGCTTTACCTGATCAATGCCAACCTAGCAGCGACAACTTAACAGCGGCAACTTACGGGCGCAAACTAGAGTCGATTGGTCTCCGGTGTTGGTTTCCGGCCTTCGTTGCGGCGAGGCCGGCGCGCCTGGGCCGATGAGTCAGTGGAAGCGCCGTACCCCGGACGGGGTCAGCGCCCCGGTCACCGGACGGTCGTGCCGCTCGCTCGGTACGGCGTCAAGCAGCTCGTCGTCGTACACCACCGCGAGCACCGGCACCGTCGGGGCGACCAGGCCGAGCGCCCGGTCGTAGTACCCGCCACCGGTGCCGAGTCGGAAGCCGCGGCGGTCGACCGCCAACGCCGGTACCAGCACCGCGGCGGCCGACCCCAGCGCCGCCGAGCCGAGCCGGGTGCCGGCCGGCTCCCGCAGCGATAGTCCGCCGCCGGCTGCCACCGGGACGAGTTCGGCCGCACCGCTGTAGCCGCCCCAGTCCAGCGTCCGGCCGGCGGCCACGACCGGAAGCAGCACCCGGACTCCGGCGGCGCGCAGGGCGTCCAGCAGCGCCAGCGTCGGCGGCTCCGACCCCACCCCGACGTACGCCGCGACAACCCGGGCGTCGCGCACCTCGGGTGCGGCCATCGCCACGGCAGCAAGCGAAGCACCCGCAGCGGCGCGGGCCGCCGGCGTCCGGGCGGCCCGCCGCTGTCGGACGGCTTGGCGCGCCGCCTGCTTGGCGTCGTCGGTCACGGTCCTGCGGTCCTCGGCTGCGTCCCCCGGTCAGTGCATGCTGATGTCTGGACCAGACTGGCACCGGCCGGCCGTTATGGTCTGCGCTGTGTCCTATGCCGCCTCCTATGCCGCCGCGCTCGAGCCCTGACCGCCGTGATCAGCGTCGACGAGCACCTGGCGCATATCCTCGACGAGGTCGCCCCGCTGGCCCCGCTCGAGCTGGCGCTGCTGGATGCGCACAGCTGCCTGCTCGCCGAGGACGTCGTGGCCGCGGTCTCGTTGCCACCGTTCGACAACTCCGCCATGGACGGCTACGCGGTCCGCTCCGCCGACCTGGACCCGGTCCGGGCCGGCACCGCAGTTACCCTGCCGGTCGTCGGTGACATCCCCGCCGGTACGGCGAGCCCGCTCAGCGTGCAGCCCGGCCTCTGCGTGCGGATCATGACCGGCGCCCCGCTGCCGACCGGCGCCGACGTGGTGGTCCCGGTTGAGATGACCGACGGCGGCATTGCCAAGGTGCGCATCGACCGCGCGCCCGACGTCGGCGCCTACATCCGCCGGCTCGGTGAGGATGTTCGGGCCGGGGATACCGTCGCCGTCGCCGGCAGCCACCTCGGCTCGGCCCGGATCGGGCTGATCGCCGCTGTCGGTCGCACGGCAGTAGCCGTCCGGCCTCGACCTCGGGTCGTGGTCATCTCCACCGGCAGTGAGCTGGTCGAGGCCGGCGCACACATCGGACCCGGCCAAATCGCAGATTCCAACAGCTACGCCCTGACGGCCGCCGCCCGGGAGGCCGGGGCGCTCGCCTACCGCGTCGGCATCGTGCCCGACGACCCGAACCGGCTGCTGGAAACCCTGGAGGACCACCTGATCCGCGGTGACTGCATTGTCACCAGCGGCGGGGTCAGCGTCGGGGCGTACGACGTGGTCAAGGAGGTGCTCAGTCGGCTGGGCACCGTGCGGTTCGACCGGGTGGCGATGCAGCCTGGCATGCCGCAGGGGTTCGGGCGGATCGGCGCCGACGGCGTACCGATCTTTGCGCTGCCGGGAAACCCGGTGAGCGCGTTGGTCTCCTTCGAGGTCTTTGTCCGGCCGGCGCTACGTCGGATGCTCGGTGCGGAACCGATTTCCCGCCCGACGGTGAGCGCGGTGGCCACTGCCCCGATGCGCTCCGGGAAGGGCAAGCGGCAGTATGTCCGAGCCGTCCTGTCCGTGCAGGACGACCGCTACGTCGTGGAACCGGTGGGTGGCAGCGGCTCGCATTTGATGGGGGCGATGGCCGCCGCTAACGGGCTGGTGGTCATCGATGAGGACGACACGGACGTGGCCGCGGGGTCGCCGGTGACCGTGATGATGCTCGAGCGGCGGACCCAGTGAGCCCGGCGGACGCGGCGAATCCCCATCCGCCGCGGCTCACCCACGTCGACGCCGCCGGCGCCGCCCGGATGGTGGACGTGGCCGGCAAGGACGTCACCCAGCGAACGGCCACCGCGTCCGGCCGCGTGCTGGTGCGACCCGAGGTCGTGGCGCTGCTGCGCGGCGACGGCGTACCGAAGGGGGACGCGCTGGCCGTGGCCCGGGTCGCCGGCATCATGGGGGCCAAGCGCACGCCGGACCTGGTGCCCCTGTGCCATCCGATCGCGCTGCACGGCGTCGCGGTGGACCTCGAGGTGCGCGACGACGCAGTGGAGATTTGGGCCACCGCTCACACCGCCGACCGCACCGGAGTGGAGATGGAGGCGCTGACCGCGGTCAGCGTGGCCGCGTTGGCGCTGGTCGACATGGTCAAGGCCGTGGACCGCGATGCCACGGTCACCGACATCCGGGTCGTGGCAAAGGCCGGCGGTCGGTCTGGCGACTGGCAACGGCAAGGGGGACGCATGACCGCAACGGAGGGTGGCCCGACCGGGGACGTCGGCGGCCGAAGCCCCGATCTGCCCGAGGACGCGCGCGCCCTCGTCGTCACCGTGTCCGACCGCTCGCATGGCGGCAGCCGGCCGGACACCTCCGGTCCGCTGTTGGCTGGGCGGTTGCGCGAGTGCGGTTTCGGGGTGGACGACGTCATCGTCGTACCGGACGAGGTCGAGGAGATTCAGGAGGCGCTGATCGAAGCCGTCCGGATGGGGTACGACGTGGTGCTCACCACCGGCGGCACCGGGCTCGGGCCGCGGGACGTGACGCCGGAGGCGACCCGCGGGCTGCTCGACCGCAAGGCGACCGGCCTGGCCGAGGCGATCCGCGCGACCAACCGCGACCGGGTGCCGACCGCCATCTTGTCCCGCGGGGTTGCCGGCACGATCGGCGAGACTCTCGTGATCAACTTGCCGGGTTCGACCGGTGGGGTGGCGGACGCGATGGCGGTGCTCGCGCCGGTCCTGGGACATACCGTCGCGCAGCTGCGCGGCGGTGACCACTAGGCAGCGTCGTGGCCGCGCCCGGATGGCCGGCCGTGCTCGCCGACGACCGCGTCGGGGTTCGGCCGATCCGGTTTCGGGATGCGATGGCGTGGAGCGAGGTGCGGGCTCGCAACCTGGACTGGCTGGCACCGTGGGAAGCGACCGCACCGGGTGGTCCGGGTTTGGCCGAGGCCAGCGCGGTAAGCGCCTTTCCGGCGATGGTGCGCAACCTGCGCCGGCATGCGCGCGCCGGCGGCGCTTTGCCGTTCGTCGTCATCGTCGACGATGCGCTCGTCGGTCAGGTGACTGTTGCCGGTATCCTGCGCGGCGCCCTCAACGGCGGGCACGTCGGCTACTGGGTGGATCGTCAGGTGGCCGGCCGGGGGGTCATCCCGACCGCACTGGCGCTGGTGGCCGACCACTGCTTCACCGTGGCCGGTCTGCACCGGCTGGAGGCCAACGTCCGGCCCGAGAACGCCGCCAGCCGGCGCGTGGTGGAGAAGCTCGGCTTTCGCGACGAGGGACTGCGTCGGCGGTTCCTCTACATCGACGGCGACTACCGCGACCACGTCAGCTACGCCCTGATGGCGGACGACGTGCCCGAGGGCGTCCTGCGCCGCTGGCATTCGGTGCGCGAGTCGGCTCGCTGAGCCGGGGGCGCGGACGGGCGGCGGCGCGGCCCGCAGCCCGCGACAGGAAAGCCTCGACACACCGCAGCGGTTGCGCCGCCCAGGCCCCCGCCCTCACTAGCGTTGCGATCTAGGCAATCAGGGAGTCGGGGAGGCCGGGATGAGCCTCAGCGGTGTCATCCTGCTGATCATTGTTGCGGCGTGGGCGTACGTGCTCGTGCCGATGTTCTTGCGCCGATACGACCAGGCCAGCGAAACCGCACCGGCCACGGAACTGCAGGAGCGGAGCCGCGTGCTCGCGCGCCGGTGCGCCGCCGGGTCTCCGGCCCTCGTAACTCGCGCCGGTACGACGGCTCGACGGCCAGCCGCTGCCAGGAGCACCCCCCGCCCAGACGCTCCGTCGCGGGTTCGGCGCGCAGTCCTGGTCCGGGAGCTTCGCTCGCAACTGCGGTCGGTGCAGCGGGGGATGGCGACCTCCACACTCACGGCGACTGCGCCGGCAGAAACGGCGACGGCGACGGCGACGGCCAAGGCGACTGCGGCGACGGCTACGGCCACGGCGACTGCCAAGGCGGGGGCAGCGCTCAAGCGGCGTCGGCCCGCGCCTCGTCACCGCCAGCTGATCCGTCGCCGCGCGACGCTCGGCTGTCTGTCCGGTGCGGTCGCGGTGAGTGTGGCCGTCGCCCTCATCGTCTCGCCGCTGGCTGGGGTGCCGGCCGGAGCCGCGCTGCTGGCGCTGGCCGGGTACGTGGTGCACGTGCGCCACGAGGTGCTCCGAGCCGCTGCGTTTCGCCGGACGCAGCAGGCGGTCGTCCTCGATCGACGCCGCGCCGTGCCCGTCACGGACTGGCTCTACGGCGTACCGGCGAGGACGCTTCCGGTCGAATCCCAGCCTGCTCCGACGTCGGCGGTCCCGGCGGCTCCGACGTCGGCGGTCCCGGCGGCTCCGACGCCGGCGGTCCCGGCGGTCCCGGCGGTCCCGGACGACGGCTGGCTACCTGTACCAGTGCCGCTGCCGACCTATCTCACGGCACCGCCGGCACCGCTCCGCTCGACTCCCTGGCCGGACCGCGCCCCCGTTGGCTCACCCGATCGACAGCCCATTGCCGCAGCGTCGAGCGCGGCCGTGGTCGAGCCGGCGGAAGTCGAGCGCCCGCTGGCGGTGAACGACTGAACCAAGGCTCTCGGGCTTCGTGGTAATTTCGTGCGTCTGGGGGTGTGGCTCAGTCCGGTAGAGCGCTTCCCTCGCACGGAAGAGGCCAGGGGTTCGAATCCCCTCACCTCCACCCAGCAGTACCACAGCTCAATGCTCGTTCGTTGCGATGCTCTTCCGTTGCGATGCTCGCTCGTTGCGCCTGCTCGTTCGTTGCGTCTCAGCGCGCGCCACCACGGCCGCTGTCGAGGAGGTGCAGGAGATGCCGTTGGACGTCGCGGCAGTGCCGGCACCGGCGACCCAGGCGGCAACCGTGCCGCCCCTCACCGTGTCCACGCTGTTGACATCGTGGACCTGGGACAGTGCCGCCGTCGTGCTGGCCGTGATCCTGTCCGCGGCCTACGTGTTGGCCGTACGCCGCGTGCGAGCGCGCGGGCTCGCCTGGCCGGTGGGACGCAATGTCGCCTTCGCGGCCGGGGTCGGCTCGCTGCTACTGGTCACTCTCGGTGGCATCGGGCGGTATGCGCATGTGCTGCTGTGGGTCTACACCATCCAGGTGGTCGTGCTGCTGCTGGTGACCCCGGCGCTGCTCGCCTTCGGCCGGCCGGTGGTGCTGGCCACGGACGCGCTCCCGGCCGGCTCCGCCCAGCGTCTGTTGCACGCGATGGGCGGCCGGTTGGTGCGCGCCATCACCAGCCCGCTGGTCGGTCCGATCGTCGTACCCGTCGTGTTGGCTGCGGTCTACTTCACGCCCGTGCTGCGGGTCAGCCTGCAGCATCCGTGGGCGTTCGGTGCCCTGCACGTCGGTCTGATCCTGCTCGGCCTGTTGATCGCCATCGGACTGGTCGGGGACGGCGTCGACCGCGAGACGTCGCTGGCGCTGGCCATCGCGGTGGCCGTCGGCCTCGCCGAGTTCCTGCTCGACGCCGTACCCGGCATGGTCGTCCGACTGCGGACGCATCTGCTCGCGCCGGAGTACTGGGGAACGCTGCACCGGCCCTGGGGGCCGAGCCCGCTCACCGACCAGCAGCATGCTGGTGCCGTGCTGTGGTTCGTCGCCGAGGTCGCGGACCTGCCCTTCTTGGTCATCCTGGTGCTTCGCTGGGTCCGCGCGGACGCCCGCGAAGCTATCCACATCGACTACCAGCTCGACAATCCGGGGCTGGCGGCATCGCCGCAGCCGGCACCATCGCCAGCCGCCGCCGGGTCCGGTGAGCTTGGACCCGGACTGCAGCGACCGTGGTGGGAGACCGACCCGGCTCGACTCGGCGGCCACCGTCTCGCCCGCGAGTACGGCGCCAGGTCCGACCAGCACGGCGCCGACCAGCACGGCGCCGACCGGCCGCGCCCGCCGGACATCGACGGGTGAGCGGGTCCAGTTCTACTTGAGGATGTTGACGGCGCGGGCGATCACCAGCGCGATCGTGACCAGGGACACCGCCGACTGGATCATCATGGTGAGCTTTGCCCACCGAGACAGCGGCAACACGTCGGTCGGGCTGAACGCGGTGGCGTTGGTGAAGGACAGGTAGAGGTAGTCCGCGAACATCGGTTCCCAATGGGGGTGCGCGAGCTCGGGGCTGGTCATCTGCGTGAACTGGAAGTCGGGATACTGGCTGACCCCAAGCGAGCGCCGCACCGGGCCACCCCGATCCAGCTCCCAGTACCACAGCGCGAACACCAGCAGGTTTGTCACCCAGATGGCGGCGCCGTTGCTCAGCAGCGGCCCGGCTGACTGACCGGCAGTGCCATTGACCAGCTCGTGCACCAGCCGGCCAGCCGACCCCGCGTTTGCGACGCTGATAACAGCAATCAGCGCCATGCTCGCTGCGCGCAACAGCGTCGACTCCTTGTCGATGCGCCGGGGGTTGCTGGCCACGAGACCCAGCAGCAGCGCCACCTCCAATGCCGGCAACACATAGTGCGGCCGAAAGACCAGCCGGTCCGGCAGCACGAGCTGTAGTCCGATCGCCGTCATCACGGCTACGCTGACGGGCCAGCGCGGCTCGCCCTGGGTGGCCCGTCGCCAGGCCGGCAGCGCGTGTTGTTCGACGTCCTGCGCGGCACGCACCGGCGCAAGGGCGCGTTCCAGCCGCGAGAGCCGGTCGGGTACGGCGCGGGGTGCGTGCCCCTGCTCGGGCTCCGGCGGGCGAGCGCCGAGATCGGGTGTCTGCGTCGGCTCGGTCGACTCGCCAGTCCTGTCACTCACACCGCCATCGTGCCCCCTCATCGGGCGGGGCCGTAGGCGACGCGCTACCCCGGCAAGCTGGTGCCGCAGCGCCAACTGTTGGCGGCGGCGTGGGACCCGGCGTACACCACCGAGACGCACTACCTGCGGCTGTACATGACGCAACTGCGTCGCAAGCTGGAACCCAGTCCGGTCCGACCGCGGCACTTGCTCACCGAGTCCGGCATGGGGTACCGCTTCCAGCCTCGAAGACGGCACTGGGCGACCGCTGGCTGACTGCACACCGACGCGGCGCGCCCGCTACCGAGCGCCGCAGCACCCGCTTAGCCCATCGCTTAGCCCGGTTGGCCCATCAACACGTGCCAGCGACTGTCGATGCCCAGTTCAGTGCTCGCCGCATGATGACTTGCCGCATTTTGACTTGGGAGCCCCGGAGAGGACACCGGATGACCTGGCGTCCCGAGGACGGTCCGGTCGCGGTGACTGGTGCCCGGGGCCTGGTCCCCGGGCGGTGGAGAACCGGGCGAGCCGCCCGACTGGCCGGTGCTGGGCTCGTAGTTGTGCTGGCGTGCCTGGCCACGTTTGTCCTGTGGTCCCTGGCCGCGACTTCCCAATTGGAGCAGCGGGTCGAGCTCACCAGCACGGTGGCCGACGGCTACCAACAGGTGCGGACAGGTGCCGCTACCGAGGCGGCGATGGAGCGGGAGTACCGATTGGAGCCGGGTCCGCAGTCGCGGGCCTACTTCGCCGCCGCAGCGGACCAGCTGCAGGCCGGCCTCGACCAGGTCCAGCGCCGCGGCAACGCCCAGGACCGGATGACCGTCGCGCAGCTCACCGCCGCGCATGAGGGCTATCGGCTGGCGGTTGCGGGCATGTTCGCGGCCGTTGACCGTGGGGACGCACCCGCGGCGGTTCGGTTGGCCGTCCGCGAAGTAGCACCGTGGGCGGTGGCCTTGCGCGACCAGGTTTGGGACGTGGCCGAGTCGCACCGCGCCGAGTCGCTGCGGGACCTAGCCGCGATGCGCCACCTGCAGCGACTGTCCGAACAGCTGACGCCGGTCGTGTTCCTGGGCGGGCTGATAATGCTCATCCTGTTCACCATGGTGCTGCGCGGCTACCGGGGGACACTGCAGCGACAGCAGGCTCAGGCGCTGCACGACGCGCGGCACGACGCGCTGACCGGCCTGCCCAACCGCTTTCTGCTCGTCGACCGATGCGATCAGGCGCTGCGCCAGGGTCGTCGCCAAGGCACCGTGAGTGGACTGCTGCTGCTCGACCTCGACCGATTCAAGGAGGTCAACGACGCTCTCGGCCAAGCCTGCGGCGACGCACTGCTGGTGCAGGTAGGCACGCGGCTGACTGAGTGCATTCGAGAGATGGACACGGTCGCCCGACTGGGTGCGGACGAGTACGCCGTCCTGATGCCCGCGGTGGGCAGCCTGCCCGCGGCGCTGAGCGCCGCCAGCCGGCTCCGGCAGGCGATCGAGTTGCCATTCCGGCTCGGGGACGTCGATGTCGATGTCGAGGTCAGTGTCGGTGTCGCGGTGTCCGACTCGTCCATGACGGACGCTGCCACCCTGCTCCAGCAGGCCGACAGCGCGATGTACGCCGCCAAGCAGCAGCACCTCGGTGTCGCGCCGTACAGCGTGGACGATGAAAGCTCCAGCCCGCAACGGTTGGCGATGCTGGGCGAGCTCCGTCGCGGGATGTCCCGTGGAGAGCTGGTTCTGCATTATCAACCCAAGGTCAGCCTGTCGACCGGTGAGGTCTCCGGTGTGGAGGCGCTGGTCCGCTGGCAGCATCCCGAGCGTGGGCTGCTACCACCGGATGACTTCATCCCACTGGCCGAGCGCACTGGTCTGATCGGACCGCTCACCGACTACGTCCTCGACGCCGCATTCGCTCAAGCTCGACTCTGGATCGACGTCGGGCGGCCGATGACGATTGCGGTCAACGTCTCCGGCCGCAACCTGCTGGACGAGCACCTGCTTGACCAGGTCCGGGCAGCTCTGGACCAGCACGGCGTACCCGCGTCTCGGTTGGTACTGGAGGTCACCGAAACGGCCATCATCGCTGAACCTCGGCGCACCTTGGACCTGCTCACCCGACTGAGCGGCCTCGGAGTCCGGCTCTCCATCGACGATTTCGGTGCCGGATACACCAGCCTCGCGCAGCTCAGCACACTGCCAGTCACCGAGCTCAAGATCGACCGCTCGTTCGTCTCGGCCATGACCGAGCACCGCAGCCAGGCCATGATCGTGCACAGTCTGATCGAGCTTGGCCACAACCTCGGGCTGACCATGGTCGCCGAGGGGGTCGGGACGGCCGCGGTGATGGCTGCCCTGCGAGCGTACGGCTGCGACGTCGCGCAGGGCTACTACCTGACCCGACCGCTGCCAATCGGCGCGTTTGACGACTGGTGCGCGACCTGGTCGGGCCTGGACAGCCTGGGGGACCGCAGGCTCGACCGCCGGCTGAGCGACCACGCCGCCACGGTGGTCCAGCAGCGTCGTGGTACGCCGGGCCGCTTGCCGCGACCGCTCGCCGGTTGACTTGCAGACCGCTCCGCTCGCCGGTTGGCTTGCAGACCGCTCCGTCGGGATCGTCAGATCCAGGTGCCGAACCACATCCGGGCGTGCCAGGACGTGTACGGGATGACTGTCGCGCCCAGGATGGGCAGCAGCCCAAAGAAGTTGACCACGACCAGGACGACGTACGCCGCGGCGGCGGCGGCGCCGCACCAGCGTCGGCGGGGCACCGCGTCCGCGGGACCCAGCACCAGGCCGACGGCCAAGGTGAGGGCGAGCACGAGGAACGGCAGTGCCGGCAAGGCGTAGAACAGGAACATCGTGCGGTGGTGCAGGTCGTCGCGAAACCACGGCAGGATGCCGGCCGTTGCCCCGGTGAGCACCGCGGCCGCGCGCCAGTCGCGGTGCGCCACCCAGAGCCACAGCGTTGCCACCAGCGCGGCGATCGAGGTCCACCAGATCGCCGGCGTGCCGAGGGCGATGACCTCGCGGACGCAGCCGGCGCCGCTCCCGCAGCCCTGCTCGCCGTACTTCGGTGAGGTGAAGAAGTACAGCACCGGGCGGACCAGCAGCAGCCAGCCGATCGGGTGCGACTGGTAGGGGTGCCCTGCGGTCAGGGTGGTGTGGAAATGCAGTATCTCGGCGTGGTAGTGCCACCAGGATCGCAGCGCCGCCGGCACGTAAGCGAACGCGCCGCTCCGGCCCTCGGCCCAGTGCCGGTCCCAGCCGTTCGAGGTGGCGAACCATCCCGACCAGGCCAGTAGGTAGACCGCGGCCGGCAGAGCGGCCAGGGCGCCGGCGAGCGGGGGCAGGTCGCGGTGCAGCGCCGCGGTAAACGGTCGCCGCACTCCCGCCGTACGGCGAGCGCCCACGTCCCAGGCGAAGGCCAGCAGGCCGAAGCCAACGAGGTAGTACGCCGAACTCCACTTGGTGGCCAGCCCGGCACCTAGACACAGCCCGGCCGCCATGCGCCACCAGCGAAGTCCCAGGTGCGGACCGGCGCCGTTCGGAGGTCGCGGCCGCGCCCCGTCGGCGTCGATACGGGCGAGCCGGGCGCGGGCCTGGTCCCGGTCGACCAGTAGGCAGGCGAAGGCGCCGAGCACGAACGCCATCAGGAAGATGTCGAGCATCGAGGTGCGGCTCTGCACGAACTCCAGGCCGTCGCAGGCGAGCAGCAGGCCGGCGACGCAGCCGAGCAGGGTAGACCGGGTGAGCCGGCGGGCGGCCCGGGCGAGCACGAGCACGGACAGGGTGCCGGCCATCGCGCCGGCCACCCGCCAGCCCACCTCGGTGTTGCCGAACAGACCCTCGCCGACCGCGATCAGCCACTTTCCCAGTGGCGGGTGCACGACAAACGCCGGCCCGGTGCCGGTCGCGTCCAGCTCCACGCCATGCCGCCACAGGCTCCAGGCGTCCTTGGCGTAATAGACCTCGTCGAAAATGTATCCCCGGGGGGTGCCAAGCTGCCAGAACCGCAGGAAGCCCGCGAACGCCGTCACCAGCAGTGGACCGGCCCAGCCCCACGGCCCGTCGGCCGGCATCGGTGGTGCCAGCCGATCCGGCAGTCGCGCTCGCGCCGGCTCAGGCAGCGCGGGATGTGCCCCGGCGGCGGATCGGGCGGCGGACTGCCCGGCGTACGTCGTGGCCACACGTCATCGTAGGTCGATTGCCGACTGACCGACTTCCGGATCTACCCGCGCCCGCACTGACTCAGGCGCCGACCAAGCGCCCCGTCGCGGCACCGTGATGGCCGCACGCCCCGGTCGGTGACCGCGATGCCATCGGCGGCCGAAGTCGGATGCCGCGCTAACCTGCCACCATGCTCGATCACATCGGTGTTCAGGTGGCTGATGTCGAGGCGTCACTCGCCTTCTACCTACGCACGTTCGCCTCGATCGGGATGCGCGAGGTGATGCGCTTCTCGCACGGAGATGCGGTCGTCGTGGGTCTGTCCGGCCCCGACGGCATCCCCAGCTTCTGGCTCGTTCCAGCGACCGGCCCCGAGGCCCGGGAACTGCATCTGGCCTTCCGCGCCAGCGACCGCCACGCCGTGGACGCGGTCCACGACGCCGCGGTGACGGCGGGGACGGAGGTGCTACACGCCCCGCGGGAGTGGCCCGAGTACCACCCGGGCTACTACGGCGTGTTTCTACGCGACCTCGACGGCCACAACGTGGAGGCCGTATACCACGGGGACTGAATCGTCAGCACGCACACGCAGCGAGCCGACCAGTTGAGTACCTGCCTGGCGTTGTGATCGTCGACGCGGCGACACCGTGGGTCGACGGGTACCGCACCTGGGCCTCCGGGCTCGCGTGTCGGTCAGCATTGGCCGCGGCGGGTGGCTAGCACGATTCTCGCCAGAGCGACAGCGACAGCGACACCCATCGCGACACCCATCGCGACACCCATCGCGAATCCGCTGAACATTGACCAAAGCCGGCTTCGCCGCCAGGGTGCAGAACGCCGGCGACGAGGGCAAGCACGAGCGCGTGCGGCAGCATCCGCCAGCGCAGCAGCCGCTGCGGTTGCGTCACCGAGACCCCGAGTCGCTGCGCCTGGGCGAGGGTTAGCAGACACACGGCGCCGGTAATGGCGAGCGCGCCGAGCACGGATGGGAGGGCAGGGGCACCGACCGACCGGACGGTGACCGTTCCGGCGATCAGCACGCTCCAGACGGCGAGCTGCAGGCCGAAGGCACCTCCTCAGCTTCACCCACGCCGTTGTCGCGTTTGGGGCTCAAGTTCGGCCGAAATGGTGCAACGGCGTGGGTGAAGGGGCGCAAACTGCCCGCTTCACCCTCGCCGTTGTCCCGCACCGCACGGCCCGGCGCGGCCCTGTCGACGCCCGCGGACGCCCGGGACCCCGGCGCTAGTCGGCGTCCGCATCACGGCCGCGCCGAAGGGCCGAGTACGTTGAGCGATCTGGTGCCGAAGCGAGGCTAGGCTGCGGGACCCCGAGCATGGCCAGAGTCGATGCGCTCCGGACGCCATGCCACGGCGTCCTGGGAGGATGCCGCCATGTCGGGGACGCCGCGCGATCCGGCTGTCGGCGCCGGCCAGTTGGTGTTGGCCGGTGCGCCACTGGGCAACCCGGCCGACGCCTCGCCGCGGCTGCGCGCGGAGTTGGCCGCCGCCGACGTGGTCGCCGCCGAGGACACCCGGCGGCTGGCCCGCCTCGTCCGGGACCTCGACGTACGACCCGGCGGTCGCGTGGTCGCCTACTTCGAGGCCAACGAGGTCGCCCGTACGCCGGAGCTGATAGCGACGCTGCTCGCCGGCGATCGGGTGCTGCTGATTACCGACGGCGGCATGCCGTCGGTATCCGACCCCGGCTACCGCCTGGTCGCCGCGGCGGTGGCGGCCGGGGTGGCGGTCACCGTGGTGCCGGGGCCGTCCGCGGTCACCACCGCGCTGGCGGTCAGCGGGCTGGCCTGCGACCGGTTCTGCTTCGAGGGGTTCCTGCCGCGCCGACCCGGCGAGCGGCGGTCGCGACTGGCCGAGCTGGCCGGCGAGCCGCGCACGCTGGTGTTCTTCGAGGCCCCGCACCGGCTGGCGGCGGCGCTGGCCGACCTGGCCGCCGCGTTCGGCGCCGACCGCCCGGCCGCGGTCTGCCGGGAACTGACCAAGACCTACGAGGAGGTACGCCGGGCGCCGCTTGCTGAGCTGGCTGCCTGGGCGGCCGGCGGTGTGCGCGGGGAGGTGACTTTGGTGGTGGCCGGGGCGCCGGCCGCCCCGCTGACCACGGACACAGCAACGCTCGCGGCCGAGGTCGCCGAGCGGGAGGCTGCGGGCGAGCCGCGCCGGGAGGCGATCGCCGCGGTGGCGCGGGCTCTCGGCGTACCGAAGCGGCTCGTCTTCGACGCGGTGGTCGCCGGCAAGCGAACGTCGAAACCGGGTTGAACGCCGCATCTACGATCTGAGCATGCCGACCGAGCAGGACGGGCCTGCCGCCGAGAAGGCGTTCTTCGTCACCACGCCGATCTACTACGTCAACGACGTGCCGCATATCGGCCACGCCTACACCACGGTGGCCGGCGACGTACTCACCCGCTGGCACCGGCAGAAGGGCGAGCGGGTCGTCTACCTGACCGGCACTGACGAGCACGGCGAGAAGATCCTGGCGGCGGCGGCCGAGCACGGCATGAGCCCGCAGGAGTGGACCGACCACATGGTGGAGTCGGCCTGGAAGCCCATGCTGGCGGCGCTCGACATCGCTAACGACGACTTCATCCGCACCACCTCGGCCCGGCACGAGGACCGCGTGCGCGACTTCTGGATCGCCCTGCACGAGGCCGGCCAGGTCTACAAAGGCAGCTACACCGGGTCGTACTGCGTATCCTGCGAAGAGTTCAAGCTGCCTTCCGAGCTGCTCGAGGGCGGGCTGTGCCCGGTGCACGGCCGGCCAGTACGCGAGATCAGCGAGGACAATTACTTCTTTCCACTTTCGACGTACGCCCAGCGCCTGCTCGAGCACTACGAGACCCACCCCGAGTTCGTTCAGCCGGAGAGCGCGCGCAACGAAGTGGTCTCGTTCGTCCGCGGCGGCCTGCAGGACATCTCGATGAGTCGGTCCAGCTTCGACTGGGGCGTGCCGGTGCCGTGGGATCCCAGCCACGTCATCTACGTCTGGATCGACGCGCTGCAGAACTACATCAACGCGGCCGGCTGGGGGACCGACCCGGAGCGCTTCGCCGCCACCTGGCCCGCTGACGTCCACCTGGTGGGCAAGGACATCCTGCGCTTCCACGCCGTGATCTGGCCGGCGATGCTGATGGCCGCCGGGCTGGGGTTGCCGCGCACCGTGTTCGCCAACGGCTGGCTGCTGGTCGGTGGGGAGAAGATGAGCAAGACCAAGCTGACCGGCATCCCGCCGCAGCAGATCACCGACCACTTTGGCTCGGACGCCTACCGCTACTACTTCCTGCGCGAGCTGTCGTTCGGCCAGGACGGGTCGTTCTCCTGGGAGTCGATGGCCCAGCGCTACACCAGTGAGCTGGCCAACGACTTCGGCAACCTGGCCTCTCGGGTGGTCGCGATGGTGGTGCGCTACCGCGACAGCGTACTGCCCGATGGCGGCGACCAGAGCGTCGGCGAGGAGGGCGCGCTGGCCTCGGCGCTGTCGGCCGTGGCGGTGCGGGCGGACAAGTTGTTCTGCGCGCTGGACTTCCAAGGCGCCTTGACGGCGGTGTTCGACTTCGTCAAGCAGGTCAACGGTTACGTCACCGAGCGGGCGCCCTGGGTGCTGGCCAAGGCCGGCGACGACGCCGCGCTGGACCGGGTGCTGTACGCGTCGGCGGAGTCGCTGCGGGCGATGGCGGTGTTGCTCAACGCGGTGATGCCAAGGGCGTGCGCCAAGCTGTGGGCGTCGCTCGGCGCCGAGCCCGCACTGGGGCCGCTGGCGGACCAGCGCATCGACTCGGTTGCCCGGTGGGGGCAGCTGCCGGCGGAGGCGCGGGTCACCAGGGGCGAGGTGCTCTTCCCCCGGCTGGAGGAGCCAGCGTCGTGACGGCGCGCTCTCGGTCCGCCGGCGCGCGGGAGTTGGCACCGCCGCCCGCGCCGGAGCCGCTGGCCGTCGAGGTCGCCGACGCCCACTGCCACCTCGACCTGATGGGCGGTTCGGCGGCCGACGCGGTGGCGGCGGCGCAGGCCGTCGGCGTACGGCGGCTGGTGACCATCGGGATCGACGTGGAGACGTCTGGGTGGTGCGCGCAGGCGGCGGCGGAGCACCCGGACGTGTACGCGGCGGTGGCGATCCATCCCAACGAGGCGTCCACCGCCTCGTTAGCGGCGCTGGCCGAGATCGCCCGGCTGGCGGCGCTGCCGCAGGTGCGAGCCGTCGGGGAAACCGGGCTGGACTACTACCGCACGACCGCCACGCCGGCGCAACAGCAGGCTTCGTTCCGGGAGCACATCGCCATCGCCAAGGCGACCGACCGGGCGCTGGTCATCCACGACCGGGAGGCTCATCCGGACGTGCTTCGCCTGCTGGCGGAGGAAGGAGCGCCGGAGCGCACGCTGTTCCACTGCTTCTCCGGTGATGCGCCGATGGCGGCGGTCTGCACGGACCGGGGGTACCACCTGTCGTTCGCCGGCAACGTGACCTTCAAGAACGCCGGGGACTTGCGGGCGGCGGCGGCGGTGGCGCCGCTGGAGCTGCTGCTGGTGGAGACCGACGCGCCGTTTCTGACGCCGATGCCGTACCGAGGGAAGCCGAACGCGCCGTACCTGATGCCGTTGACGGTGCGGGCGCTAGCCGAGGTACGCGGCATGGAGGTGGAGGAGTTGTGCGGGGCGCTGGCCGCCAACGCCGAGCGCGTGTTCGGCCCCTGGGACTGAGTGGCGCCGGTCTGCTCGTGGCGCCCCACCTCACCGCCGATCTTGAGCACACGTGCGTATCCCGCGATCCGATCCGCACGTGGGCTCAACATCGGCGTACGGCGAGGGCGTACGGCGGGGGTGCGCGGCGGGGGTGCGCGCCGGGGGTGCGCGCCGGGGTCGGGGTCTGCGCCAGCGGGCCGGATCTCGAAGCGGTACTGGCCCGGCGGCACCGACAGGTACTTCGGCACGGTCTTGTACAAGACGCCGGACAGCGTCTTGGCGCCGTTGACGTGGACGTCGACAAAGCGACGTCGCACGAGGTCTCCTCGAATGCTGGGCGGCGGATCGCCGCCATACACCCTCTCTCGTGCGAACCGCGAGGACGGCCGGAAGCAATGAGAGCGCCACGGCCGGGCGGCGCAGCTGCGGGCAGCGATGGAGCGGCTACCGCGCGAGCAGTACGAGGTGCTCGCCCTCGCCTACTTCGCCGGCCTGTCCCAGAGCGAGATTGCCGCGCAGCTCGCCGTGCCGCTGCGCACAGTCAAGGCCCATACCTTCGCGGCCTGCGCCGGCTGCCCGCGCTGTGGCGGAGGACAATCACGGCTGACTCGGGACCTTCGGCCCTAGTCCGCCGACCAGCCGGTGCCGATGTCGCGCCCATGGAGTCTCTCGTCCTGTTGCCGGTCGCCCCTGCTGTCGGGCTGCGTCCACCCGTCCTCCTGCGGCTGGCCACCTTCGCCGATGTCGACGCGGTGGCCGCGATGCACCGGAGATGCAGTGCGGCCAGCCGGTACCGCCGGTATCTGATGGCCACCAGCGAGGTCAGCCCGGCGAGTGTGCGTCGGCTGCTCGCGGACACGGTGACAACCGTCGCTGAAGCCCTCGACGGACGACTGGTCGCGATGGGCAACGTCTGCCTCGACGGGCTGGAGGCGGAGGCGGCCCTGCTGGTCGAGGACGACTGGCAGCGACGAGGCTTGGGCGTCTGCCTGGCCTGTGTGCTCGCCGGACAGGCCGTAGAATCCGGTGCCGAGGTGCTTACCGCGACGGTGATGGCGACGAACATCGCGATCCGCCGTACCCTTGCCGCCGCTGGCTTGGCTCCGGTGATCGCGGACTGCGACGCCGGGACTCTGGAGCTGCACTGTGACCTGCTGCGCTGGTCACAACCGCAGCGCCCTGCCCGTGGCCCGTCAGTGATCACCGATCGTCCGGAACACTGCTTCCGGCATACTCCAACCTGTCAATGCCCGCTGGCTGTGACGACGCTGCCCGCAACCGGCAGCGCACCAGCGCCCTACGTCGGTGCTCAACGGGCCGGTCGCGGTCGGCCATCGGGCGTTCTAAGCAGTGGTGGTGGCGACAGGCGGCGATTCGAACCTCGTTCCCGCTGATCTTGTCCTAGAGGCGATGCTCGTCAGTGAAGCGTGGAGCCCGTGAAATCCGTGTTGGAGGGGCTCGGGTTTGCCGATCCCGTCGTTGCCGTTGCGGGCGACATGGTGGACGAACCGGCAGCCGCGTCCTGGCACCGAAGTCGGGTGCCTCCCCACTGGGACTAGCAGCGAGGAGGCTGCGATGAAGCATGGCCCGGATAGCCTGACCAGTGCCACCTGTCCCGCCCAGCTGCCCGCCCCCCCCGCCGGTCGGTCTGACCGCCGGACTGGATTGGCCGAAGTACTACCACGTCCTGTGCGTCGTGGACTTCCTCGGCGGCGCAGTGCGCGACCGGTTCTCGATCGAGCACACCGCGGTCGGTCTGACCGCGGTGGTCCGTCGGTTGGCCAAGCTCGGTTGTGCTGAGGTGGCGATCGAACGCCCCGACAGGCCGGTCGTCGACGAGCTGCTCGAGGCCGGTCTGACCGTGGTGGTGATCAGCCCGAACCAGGTGAAGAACCTGCGCTCGCGCTACGGCTCGGCCGGTATCAAGGACGACCGGTTCGACGCCTACGTGCTCGTCGACACGCTGCGCACCGTGGCTCGTCAAGCAAGATCTTCCGTCCGGACGTTGACGCAGGGCTACTCACAGCGCGTCGGTGGCCTGTCGCCTTCGGTGGCCCACCGCAACCGCAGGCCCTCCTCCCGGTCCAGCTCGTCGAGCTGCGTTGTCACGGC
>JADGOU010000224.1 GCA_017882835.1 Frankiaceae bacterium
GTGGAACAGGTGACGGGCCAAATCGTGGCGGCCTTCCTGCAGGTTGCGCATGCCTTTGATCTCGCGTCGGTACGGTTCGGCGGCGACGTAGGCCAGCACGTGCAGGGTCTTGAAGATCCGCCCGAAGTGGGCCAGGGCCTCCCCGAGCTGGGTGGGCTGCCCGCCGTGTTGCAGCATCCGCATCGCGCCGTACGCCGAGACCGCTCCGGTGTGGATGGACCCGGTCAGGCGCAGGATGTCGCTCCAGTGCCGCCGGATCCGGTCGAGGTCGATCCGGCCGCGGGCGGCGGTGTCCAGCGGTCCGTAGTCGGCGCCGGGGTCGATCCGCCACAGCTTGGCGTCGGGCAGGTCGGCCAGTTGGGGGCGGTAGTCGAACCCCAGCAGCCGCAGCAGCCCGAACACGATGTCGCTGTATGACCCGGTGTCCGAGACGATCACCTCGGGTCGACGGCCGCCGTCCTGACGGTAGATCAGGTCGATGACGTGCAGGGAGTCGCGTGGGGTTCCGGACACAACCCGTCCGGCCAAGCCCACGGCCTGGTCGTTGAGCAGGTTCAGCCAGGTTGCGCCGCGGCGGCGGCCGAAGTACTTCGGGTTGGGGCGGGCGTCGATGCTACGCACCGGGACGACGAACCGGATCCCGTCGACCGCGGCGACCAGGCCGCCGCCCCAGGTTTGGGCCAGACCGATGTCGGCCTGGGCCTCGATCAGGGGCCGGTTGGCGGCGGCGTAGGTCTCGGCCCGCAGGTAGTTCTGGTCGACGTGACTGATCCGGGCCCGGGTCAACGCCGCTGTACTGGAGATCACTGGGGCGTAGCCGACGTTCAGGGCGTGCGCGGTCAACGCCGCGGCGATCGTGACGTGCAGGTCGCCCAGACGGGTCTGGCCTCCCGAGACCGCGGTGAACGCCTCGACGAATCCCGGCTGCCAGGACATCACCTCCAGGATCAGCTCGCCCACGTCCACCTGCGGCAGCATGGCTTCGCAGCGGCGGCGCAGGTCGATCAGGCTCGCCGGGTCCGGCACCGCTGCAATCTTGTCGGTGTGCAGGCGGCCCTGCTCGTCGATCCGGACCTGGTCGGCGCCGTCCCCGACCCGGCCGGCCAGGTGCCGCCACCCGGCGTCCAACTGGTCGGTGCACTCGGCCAGCAACCCATCCGTCGTCTCGGGCAGCTGCAGGGCGTTGAGGACCTGCCCGCGCACCCCGGTCCACGCCGGGCCGGTCAACAAGTGGGCGCGGGGATCAGCCCACCGGGTCGAGGTGGTCGCGAAGATGTCGCGGCGCTTGAGGCGGGTGTGGAACTGCTCCAGCACGCAGAACACGTAGGCGTTGCGGTCGACCGTGCCCTCGGGGCGCCCGTCCCGGAACACCAGCGGTCGCCACCAGCCTGCCGGCACCAGGTCGACAGCGACCTTCCGGGCGTCCAGGAACCCTGCCGGCACCCGCGCGCTGTTCCGGGCCTCCACCAGCTCCGGTAGCCGCCGGAACGCCGCCAACACCGGTGCGGCTTCGGCCGTGGCCTCGAACGGGATCACCGTGCACAGCAGCGGCAGGAATCGGCGCACCGTGGGGTAGCGCTCCACCAGCAAGGCCCGCCACTCCCCGGCCGGCTCGGCGTCCGGTGGCGGCGCGACCTCCGCCAGCCGGGCCACCGCTGCCCGCAGCTCCGCCCGCGACACCCGCGTCTCGATCATGTCCCAGACCATCGCCAGGCCGACGTCCGGGCCCCACTCTGCGGCCTCGAGCAGCACCTGCACCGCGGTCGCGCAGCGGGCGCCGTCCCTGCTCATCCGCGGGTAGCGGCGCAGTTTGTCCTTGCTGGACTCCCGTTCCGCGCGGGCCAGCAGATCGGTGGTCATCAGCAGGTCGAACAGCTCCAGCGCGTCGTCGGTGGCCTTGCCCTCCAGGTAGACCACCGTGGCCAGCAACGCGGCCAGCTTGCGCGAGTAAGGGTGCCGGCGCAGGAACGGCGCCTTGGCGTTCATCCCGTACCGGGCCAACTCCAGCACCCGCCGCGGCGGCACCGCCTCCAGTCCGGCCGACCCGACCCCCAACCCGATGATCTCCGCGACGCGGTCCAGCGCCGCCACCAACGCCTTGCCCGACTGGGCGGTCGGGCCCCGCCGCAACCGCTCCAGATCCGACACCCGCGCCCCGTCCGCAACCTCCAGCAGCCTCACCAGCCCCCCCGCAAGCTCGGCGTTCACCAGCCCCGCCACCGTGTCCCACAACCGTTGCAGCGCCGCGTCCGTCACGCGTGCGACCAGCCGCGTCAGCGTCGTGACCCCCGGCAGCAGAACCCGCCGCTCCCGCAGCCAGCCCACCGCGCCATCGAAGATCGCCTTCGGCCCGTCCCCGGTCGTCCACGCCCGGTCGTCCACCCACTGAGTCAGCTCGGCCTCGGCCAGGCCAAAGTCGCGCCACTGGCCAGCCGCGATGATCTCCCACTGGTGCTCGAACCGGGTCTTCTCCCGTTCCAGGTAGTTCTTCACGCACGAGGGATCGGCGATGCCGAGCTGCTCGGCGAGGTAGTCCACCACCGGCGGCGGCACGTCCAGCGGATCGGTCAGGAACGTCCCCAGCGCCCGCACCGTCACCAGCTGCAGGCTGAACCCCAACCGGTTGTGATCACCCCGGTGCCGCCCGACCAGCTCTTGGTCCGTGTCGTCCAGGAAGCAGAAACGCTCGAGCTCCAGCTGGGACGGCGACCCCACGAACCGCCCGTACGCGGCCACCTGATCATCACTGAGGAAATCCACTGGCACGACGCGGGACCGTAGACCCCGCCCGTTACCGACAGTCTTCTGTGCAATGTCCCCATGAGAGCCGCTGTCGCATCAGATGCGAGATCTCCGCATCCGCTGCGACCCGAGTGATCGGACCGGTCGGCCGCGAGCTACAGCAGGCTTCCGGGCCTGCACCAACGAAAGATCGTCGTTGGCGCCAGTTTCCGTTCCGATGTTCCTCACGGGCCGAGCTGATGCACGAGCGGGCCGCCGCCGCCCGGCAGGCGGCCCGGGCCCGGGGGCGACACACCGGCCGCCCGCACCGGCTCACGGACGCGCAGGCGCGCCAAGTCCGGGCGCTGCGAGCCACAGGCGAGTCGATCGCCGAGCTGATGCGCAGCTTCGGCGTCTCCCGTGCCACGATCTACCGCGCCTTGGCCCAGGAGGCGCCTATCCCGGCGCCGGGGTCTGGGGCGGCATGACGAGAGGGGTGCTCGAATCGAGCCCCGCAGCACAACGCGCCCGCCGCCCAGTGGGGAGCGGCTGATGCCTCACGCCCTGCGGATCACCAGTCGGCAGCTCGGCGCCGCGGAGGCCTAAGCGCCGACGAGCAAGCAAAGCAACGGACACATAGCAGGGCTGAGGTGCCACAGTTCTGGACACAGAGGTTCTCTGCCATGGGGAGCCGGTGCTGGCTGGCACGCGCGGAGGCGCGATGAGCGGCGCGGTTGGCAACGAGTCAAGGTGGCTGACGTGGGTGCGGGCGCTGCCTCGCGCCTCCGTACTGGTGTTTTGCGGCATTGCCATGACCGCTGTGCAGGCGGTGTTGGGGGTGCTGCAGGCTCGAATCGGAGTCCGCGTGACCGCGGCGCTCCTCGTCGGGGCGGCGGCCGCGGCCTCGGAAGTCGACAAGTTGCACATCCGCCGCGGAGAGCAACGGGAGGCAGAACAGCAGGCGCGGCAGACCCAGGAGGCGGCAGAGACCGAGTGGTTGCGCCAGGCGCAAGACTGCTTGCGGGTGTGGCCGGCGCCGCGAATAGATGAGGTTGACCCGTACGTCTTGGGAGTGGCGCAGTCCCCGCTCGCCGATCGTTATGCGCGGGCAGGCGAGCGTCTGCCTCCCTACGTTGGTCGCGACTGGGACGCTGTGGCGCGGGAACGTCTGCGCGCGCGAGGTCTCGTGTTGCTCATTGGCGCTCCCGCCAGCGGAGTCACTCGCACCGCATACGAAGTGGCTTCTGGCGGCCCAACGACGCGTGTCGTTCTCGCGCCGCAGGCGCCGAACGGGCTGAGGAATGCACTCCACGACCTGGACGTCCTGTCCCGGCTCGAACCTCCAGTGCGGCTTGTGCTCTGGCTGGACCGTGTCGACGCCTTTGCCGACGATGGGTTGAAGGCCGCGATGTTGCGCCGCTGCCGCGAGCGATCTCCCGGGCTGTGGGTGGTTGCGACCATCTCGACGACCCGCTATCAAACCTGGGAAACCGAGCAGTCCGACGTCGCGGCGGAATTCGGCGAGCCAGTCACCCTGGAGCGGCTGCCGTCGGCCGGCGAGCTGAGCAAGGCTGCGGCAGCGTATCCCGGAGTGGACTTCAGTGAAGGGGTCGCCGCGGCGTTCACCGCGGCCCGGGCGCTCCTCGTCCGGATGCGCGCCGGCGACGGCGACTGCCCTCACGAGCCGGTCGGCAGCGACTGCCCCGTCGCGCGCGCTGTCGTCGCCGTCGCAATCAGCTGGGCGGGCACTGGAACTGTGCGTCCCCTTCCAATGGCGCGGCTGTCCGAACTCGTCCGGCAACGGCTGAGCCTGTCGGAGCAGCCCGATCCTCGCCACCTCGCCACCTCGGTGGAGTGGGCCAGCGCGCCGACTTTGCAGGGAGCAGCGCTCCTGCGTCACAGCGCGCAGGAGTCGACCGGGGAGACAGTCGAGGTGCACCGCGAGATCGCCGAGATCTGCTCTGCTTCGCAACGGCCATCTCGGGCAGTGTGGGCCGCTTCTCTCGCGGAGGCCGCGGCCGCCGCGGACTCCGAAGCTGTAGGAAGAATCGGCTTTCGGGCGCACTCGGAGGGTGACGCCGACACCGCCGCTCAAGCGTGGGCGAGGATCACCAGGCTTGACGAGCCTGCCGCGGCCTGGCTTGAGCGGGCTGCCGCGTTCAGCCGCAGACGTCGGGAGGCGCGAGCAGAGGTGTCACCGCGGCAGCGTCTGCTCGAGCTGTCCGAGGCGGCGCACGGCCCCGACCACCCCGAGGTCGCCGGGGTCCTCAACAACCTCGGGAGCGCGCGGCTCAACCTGGGGGAGCCGGCCAAGGCCCGTGAGCTGCACGAGCGGGCGCTGGCGATCGCGGAGCGCGAGTAC
>JADGOU010000225.1 GCA_017882835.1 Frankiaceae bacterium
TGGGGTCGATGCGGTAGCGGTCGGTGGCCGACTGGCCCTGGCACGGCCCCGGGCGGCCGAAAGCCGGGCGGTCGAAAGCCGGGCGGCATCGATCTTTGTACGGGGATCGGGTTGCGGGAGGGTTGCGACCGGTCGCTGTGCTGCGGCTTCCGGACGACCTGCGCCTACTCGACCTTGATGATTCCCGCGCGCTGTTGGAGCGGGCGCTGCGCCCCACACAGATCGTCGTACGCAACCTGGCCGTGACACAGTCCTGGGCGCACGCGATTTGGGATGAGCGGGATCCGCACGACGCGGCCGCCCTCCGACGGCAAGCAGTGCAATGGTGGTTCTGTACACCGACCGACGGGGCAGGTGATCGCCAGCCGGGAGCGACCCGAGTTGGTCCGAGTGGAAGCCCTGCGGCTGGACCACCCTGCAGTCGTCGAGGCGGGTCAAGCACTGCAACGGCCGCTGCGGTAGCCAAGTCGAACGAGACGCCGGTCCGGCCAGGCAGGGCCGCCTTGATTGCTCAACATTGCTCAACGTGCGAGATTGCTCAACGTGCGAGATTGCTCAACGTGCGAGGCAGTGTCGCGGGTCTGTTCGGTGGCCTCGATGGCACAGCGGAAACTCAACTGATGGCCGCCGCTACCCTGAACCGTTGACCAGTGCGCCGCCTCGGCGCCCCGCTCGCCGTCAGGAGCCGCTCGCCGTGCTACGCCGGATCGACCTGCGTGGCGCCGCTGACGGGACCGCCAACCTTGCCGCCGTGTTGCCCCGCGCCGCGCTGGACGTGACCGCCGCGGTCGAGGCCGTCCGGCCGATCTGCGCTGACGTTCGCGACCGGGGCGCGGCGGCAGTCCGGGAGGCGACCGCGCGGTTCGACGGGGTCGAACTGACCGAGCTTCGGGTGCCGGCCACCGCGCTGGCCGCCGCGCACGCCGCGCTGGACCCGGCGGTGCGCGCCGCCCTGGTGGAGGCGATCCGACGTACCCGGCTTGTGCACGAAGCGCAGCGGCGCGCTGATGTCACCGTCGCGGTGGCCGACGGCTCGACGGTGACCGAGCGGTGGGTGCCGGTCCGCCGGGTCGGCCTCTACGTGCCGGGGGGCCGGGTGGCCTACCCGAGCAGCGTGGTGATGAACGTCGTCCCGGCACAGGTTGCCGGCGTCGAGTCGCTCGCCGTCGCCTCCCCGCCGCAGCGCGAGTACGGCGGCCAACCGCACCCCGCCGTGCTCGCCGCCTGCGCGCTGCTCGGCGTGGACGAGGTGTACGCCGTCGGCGGGGCGCAGGCGGTCGCGATGTTCGGCTACGGCGTCGCGGGCTGCCCGCGGGTCGACCTGGTGACCGGCCCTGGCAACGTCTACGTCGCCGCGGCCAAGCGGCTGCTGCGCGGCCACGTCGGCATCGACTCCGAGGCCGGCCCTACCGAGATCGCGATCCTGGCTGACGACAGCGCCGACCCGGCGTACGTCGCTGCCGACCTGGTGGCCCAGGCCGAACACGACCCGCTGGCGGCCTGCCTGCTGGTGACCCCTAGCGCCGCGCTCGCCGACGGGGTCGACGCCGAGATGGACAAGCAGGTCGCGGCCACCCGGCACCGGGAGCGGGTCGAGGCGGCTCTGGCCGGGCAGTCCGCCACCGTCCTGGTCGCCGACCTCGACGCCGGCCTGGCGGTCGCGGACGAGTGGGCGGCCGAGCACCTGGAGGTGCTCACCGCCGACGCCGCCGCAATCGCCGCCCGGGTCCGCAACGCCGGCGCGATCTTCGTCGGCCCGTACGCGCCGGTCAGCCTCGGCGACTACCTCGCCGGTTCCAACCACGTGCTGCCCACCGGCGGCACCGCCCGGCACACCGGTGGGCTGTCGGTGCACTCCTTCCTGCGCGGCATCCACGTCGTCGACTGCTCCCGGGATGCGCTGACCGCCGTGGCGCCGCACATCCGCGCGCTGGGGAGCGCCGAGGACCTGGCCGCGCATGTAGCGGCCGTCGAGGTCCGGGTCCGGTGAGGTTCCCAGCGAGCTTCCACCGCCCGGCCCGGCGAACGACGCTGGCCGACCTGCCGCTGCGCGAGGACCTGCGCGGCCGCTCGGCGTACGGCGCGCCGCAGCTGGCGGCAGCAGTCCGGCTGAACACCAACGAGAACCCGTACCCGCCCTCGGCCGCGCTGGTCGCCGACCTGGCCGAGGCGGTCGAGGCGGTCGGGCCTGAGCTGAACCGCTACCCCGACCGGGACGCGGTCGCGCTGCGCACCGACCTCGCCGGATACCTCGGCCACGGCCTCGACGCCAGCCAGGTGTGGGCGGCCAACGGCTCCAACGAGGTGCTTCAGCAGCTGCTGCAGGCCTTCGGTGGCGCCGGACGCTCCGCAATGGGCTTTGAGCCGTCGTACTCGATGCACCGGTTGATCGCGTTGGCCACCGGCACCCGCTGGATCGCCGGCCACCGGGCGGCCGACTTCACCCTGGCCCCGGCCGTCGCCGCGGCTGCGATCACCGAGCAACGCCCGGACGTGGTCTTCCTCACCTCGCCGAACAACCCGACCGGCACGGCGCTGGACCCGGCGGTGATCGCGGCCGTGCTACCGGCGGCGCCCGGGATGGTGGTCGTCGACGAGGCGTACGCCGAGTTCGCCCAGGCCGGCGCCGTCTCCGCGCTGACGCTGCTGCCGCAGCACCCCCGGCTGGTGGTCACCCGGACGATGTCCAAGGCGTTCGCGATGGCCGGCACCCGGCTCGGTTACCTGGCCGCGGACCCGGCGGTGGTCGAGGCGCTGCAGCTCGTCCGGCTGCCTTATCACCTTTCGGCGCTGACCCAGGCGGCCGCCCGAGTGGCGCTCGCCCACACCGGCGAGCTGCTGGGCACCGTGACCGCGGTGAAGGCCGAGCGCGACCGGCTGGTGGACCGGCTGACCGCGCTGGGCTGCGAGGTAGTGCCCAGCGACGCCAACTTCGCGCTGTTCGGGAAGTTCCCGGACGCGCCGGCGGTCTGGCAGCTGCTGCTGGCGCACGGCGTCTTGGTCCGCGACGTCGGGCTGCCCGGCTGGCTGCGGGTCACCGCCGGGCTGCCGTCCGAGGTCGACGCCTTCCTGGCGGCGCTGGCCGTCGTACTGGAGGAAAACCGATGAGCCGCACGGCGCGGATCGAGCGGGCGACGGCCGAGTCCACCGTGCTGGTCGAGCTCGACCTCGACGGATCCGGTCGGGCGGCCAGCGACACTGGGGTGCCGTTTTTTGACCACATGGTGAGCCAGCTCGGCCGGCACGGCGGCTTCGACCTGACCGTGCGTACCCGCGGCGACCTCGAGGTGGACGCCCACCACACGGTCGAGGACACCGCCATCGCGATAGGCACCGCGCTGCGCCAGGCCCTGGGCGACAAGGCCGGCATCCGTCGCTTCGGCGACGCGCTGGTGCCGCTGGACGAGGCGCTGGTGCAGGCCGCTGTCGACCTCTCCGGCCGGCCGTACGTCGTGCACGACGAGCCGCCGCTGGTCGAGCTGATCGGCGCCTACGACACCACCCTGACTCGCCACATCTGGGAGTCGCTGTCCGCGTCGGCGCAGATCTGCCTGCACGTGCGGGTGCTCGGCGGCCACAACGCCCACCACATCGTGGAGGCGCAGTTCAAGGCGGTGGCCCGGGCGCTGCGCGACGCGGTGGCGCTGGACGCCCGGGTGGCCGGCGTACCGAGCACCAAGGGCGTGCTGTGACCGTTCGGCCAGCTGGCCGCCGGTCCAGTCGCGCGCGCAAGATCATTGTGCGCGCCAGCCGCACATTGGGCGCGGACATGCGGCATACAGGCACAACGATCATCAGGTTGAGCCCGGGAAGCCGCATCGCCAGGACGACCGGGGGCCACCGGGTCACCGCGGCCCGCCGGAGGGTCGGGCGATGAGCTGGCCGAAGGTGGTCGTCTATGACTACGGCTCCGGCAACCTGCGCTCGGCCGAGCGGGCGCTGGCCCGGGCCGGCGCCGACGTGACAGTGACCGCCGACCGGGACGCGGCGCTGGCCGCCGACGGGCTCGTCGTTCCGGGGGTCGGGGCCTTCGCCGCCTGCATGGCCGGCCTCGAGGCCCTGGATGCCGGCAGTGTGCTGCGCGAGCGGCTAGCCGGCGACCGGCCGGTGCTGGGCATCTGCGTCGGGATGCAGGTGCTGTTCGAAACCGGCGACGAGCACGGCGTCGTCACGCCCGGCCTCGGCCTGCTGCCGGGCGCGGTGACACGGCTGCACGCCACCGTGCTGCCGCACATGGGCTGGAACACGGTCACCGCCGACCCGGACAGCCGGCTGCTGGCCGGCCTCGACCCGAACGAGAGGTTCTACTTCGTACACTCCTACGCCGCCCGGCGCGTCCCCGGCGCGCTGGTCGGCACCAGCGAGCACGGCGAGTCCTTCGCCGCCACCGTGGAGCGCGGATCGCTGGCGGCCACCCAGTTCCACCCGGAGAAGTCCGGCGACGCCGGCGCCCAGCTGTTGCGCAACTGGACGGGGACGCTGTGAGCCTTACTCTGCTGCCGGCCGTGGACGTGGCCGACGGGCAAGCCGTCCGCCTGGTCCGCGGCGAGGCCGGTAGCGAGACGGCGTACGGCGACCCGCTGGCCGCCGCGCTGGCCTGGCAGGAGGCCGGGGCGGAGTGGCTGCACCTGGTTGACCTGGACGCCGCGTTCGGCCGCGGGTCCAACCGGGACGTGATCGCCCGTGTCGTTGCGGCGGTTGACGTCCGGGTGGAGGTCTCCGGCGGGATTCGCGACGACGCCGCGTTGGACGCTGCCCTGGCCACCGGCGCCGAACGGGTCAACCTCGGCACTGCCGCGCTGGAGAACCCGGACTGGGTGCGCGCCGCCATCGTCCGGGTCGGCGACCGGATAGCGGTCGGCCTCGACGTCCGCGGTACCACCCTGGCCGCCCGCGGCTGGACCCGGGAGGGCGGTGACCTCTACCCAACCCTGGCCCGGCTCGACGCCGAGGGCTGCGCCCGTTACGTGGTCACCGACGTGCACCGCGACGGCACGCTGACCGGCCCGAACCTGGACCTGCTGCGCGCCGTCTGCGCCCGCACCGACCGGCCGGTGGTGGCCAGCGGGGGAGTGGCCACGCT
>JADGOU010000021.1 GCA_017882835.1 Frankiaceae bacterium
CCGCACGGTCGCCTCGGGCCGCTCGCTGCTGGACCCCGCCGTGACGCAGCGGGTGCTGGAGCGGCTCCGTAACCCGCCGGCCCCCGACGCCAAGCTGGCATCGCTGACCGTCACCGAGCGCAAGATCCTAGACCTGATCGGCGAAGGCCTGACGAACCGCCAGATCGCCGAGCGGATCTACCTGGCCGAGAAGACTGTGAAGAACTATGTCTCCAGCCTGCTGTCCAAACTGGGCCTGGAGCGGCGTACCCAGGCCGCGGTGTACGCCGCGGAGACCCACCACAACGCCCGGCAGCGACCCGGTCGGTAGCTCCCCAGAGGCTGGGAGGCCGCCCAACGGGGCTGCGGGCCGCTAGCGGGCCGTTGGTCCCGCGGCCGCGTGACTTGTTTCCTGGGCCTGAGTGCATGCTATAGGCTAACATTTTGCTTGATGACCAAGCTCAGTTCGGTCTCAGCCGCCGCGCCGCGCCGCGCCGTCGTCGGCGACCGCCGGCGGGACATGGGGAGCGTGATGACCGACCCCATCCGGGTCTTCCTGGTAGACGATCACGAAGTCGTCCGACGGGGAGTACACGAGTTGCTCGAGTTCGAGGCCGACCTGGTGGTGGTGGGCGAGGCTGGCACAGCCGCTGAGGCGCTGGCTCGGATCCCGGTGCTCCACCCCGATGTGGCCGTGCTCGACGTCCGGCTGCCCGACGGGGACGGGGTAACCGTCTGCCGTGAGCTCCGGTCCCGGCTCCCGGATGTGCACTGCCTGATGTTGACCTCGTTCGCCGACGACGAGGCGCTCTTCGACGCGATCGTGGCCGGCGCGGCCGGATACGTGCTCAAGCAGATCCGCGGCGGCGACCTGATCGGCGCCATTCGGACGGTCGCTTCCGGTCAGTCCCTGCTGGACCCCAGGGCGACCGCCCGAGTGCTGGAGCGGTTGCGCACCCAGGCCCGGCGCGACGACCCGGTCGCCACCCTCACCGACCAGGAGCGGCGCACGCTCGAGCTGATCGGCGAGGGGCTGACCAATCGGCAGATCGGTGAGCGGCTGTTCCTGGCCGAGAAGACCGTGAAGAACTACGTCTCCAGCCTACTGTCCAAGCTGGGCATGGAACGGCGCACGCAGGCAGCGGTCTTGGCCGCGCGGCTTTATCGGGAGGACGACCGGTACACGGCCTGAGTTCACCAACGCCCGTAGTCTGACCCAAGCCTCCGGGTAGAGTGGTGCTGCCCGCCGGGACCTTTGGCCCTGGAGTGTTGATCTGCGCGCACCGCAAGATGCCTCGGTGGATAGTTCCGCCAGCGAGCTCGAGGTCTTGAGCAGATCAGACTGTCTCGATTTGCTGGGGCGCGTCCCGGTCGGGCGCATCGTCCTGACCATGGGCGCGCTACCGGCGATCCTGCCGGTGAACTTCGTCTTGTGCGACGGAGCAGTGATCATTCGCACCAGCACCGGGACGAAGCTGGCGGCGGCGGCTCGCAACGCCGTGGTCGCCTTCGAGGTCGACCAGATCGATGACGCCGGCCAGGTCGGCTGGAGCGTCACCCTGGTAGGACGAGCGACCGAGGTCACCGACCAGGCACGGCTCGATGAGCTTCGTGCCCTGCCGCTGCGCCCCTGGGCGCCGGGCGAGCGAGATCACTTCATCCGCATTCATCCCGAGCTGCTCTCCGGCCGCCGGATCGCGCCGGTGCCGACCAGCCAGGTCCCGGCCGGCGCGGCGCCAGCAGCACGCCGAGCAGGCGGTTCGCCGGGCTCAGTCCGACCCGTCAGTTCATCGGGACCCGCCATGTGATCCGGGTACCCGCATCCGGTGCGCTGTCGACCAGGCACTTGCCACCGAGCTCCTCGGCTCGGTGGGCGATGTTGCACAGGCCGCTGCGGCGGGTGGTGTCGCCGATGCCGGCACCGTTGTCGCACACCGTCAGCGACACCTCCTGGCCGGCCTCCACCTCGATGTCCAGCGTGGTGGCGCCCGAGTGTCGAACCGCGTTGGTCAGCACCTCGCGCAGGGTGGCGAGCAGGTGCTCGGCCACATCGTCGGGCACGAGTGAGTCGATCGCCCCATCTAGGCGCACCGAGGGAGCAAACGGCAGGCTGGTGGTCACCGCGTCGATGACGGCCAGGATCCGGGAGCGCACGCCCACGTCGTCGGGATGCTGCGGCGCCTGCAGAGCGAAGATCGTTGACCGGATCTCCCGGATGGTCTCGTCCAGGTCATCGACGGCGCGGCGTACCCGGTCCAGCGCCTCCGGCCGCACGATGAGCCGGCTGGCCCCCTCCAGGAGCATCCCGGTGGCGAACAGGCGCTGGATCACCAGGTCGTGCAGATCGCGCGCGATCCGGTCTCGGTCCTGGAACACCGCCAGCCGGTCGGAGTCCCGCTGCGCCTCTGCCAGCTCCAGCGCCAGCGCGGCCTGACCGGCGAACGCCTCGAGCAATCGGACGTCCCGGGCACGAAAGAACCGGCCGCCGGCACGGTTGGTCACTGCCAGCACGCCGATGGTCCGCTCCCGGGAGGACAGCGGGACATACATCGCCGGCCCGAGGTCGGCGGCTTCGCCGAGCGGCCCCCGCACCCGGGGATCAGCGGTCACGTCCTCCACGACCACCGCCTTGCCGGTGGTATAGACCTCCCCGGCCAGGGAGTCCGACGTCGACACCACGGTGCCGCGCAGCCGGTCGGAGTGCTTGCCGTCGACGACCTCGAAGATCAGCGAGCGGCCATCGGCACTGGTCAACGCGAGCACCGCCACGTCGGCTCGGGCGAGCTCCCGGGCCCGCTGGGCGATCAGGCACAGCACCTCACCGGGGTCGGTACCGGACAGCAGCGCAGTAGTGATCTCGGCAGTGGCCTCCAGCCAGCGCTCCCGCTGGCGGGTCTCGTCGTAGAGCCGGGCGTTCTCGATGGCCACCCCAGCCGCCGCCGCCAAGGCCAGGACGATCCCTTCGTCCTCGGCCGTGAAGGCGCCGCCGCCGCGCTTCTCGGTGAGATAGAGGTTGCCGAACACCTCGTCGCGCACCCGGATCGGTACGCCGAGGAAAGTTTGCATCACCGGATGGTTGGCCGGGAAGCCGTGGGACGCCGGATGCCCGCTGATGTCCACCAGGCGCAACGGCTCCGGGTGGGCGATCAGCAAGCCCAGAATGCCGCGGCCCTCCGGCACGTGGCCGATGGCGTCGATCGTGGCGCTGTCCACGCCCACGTGGATGAAGTCCGAAAGCTGCCGGCCGTCGCTGTTGATTACCCCCAGCGCACCGTAGCGAGCATCCACCAGCGCGATGGCGGCCTCGACGATCCGGCGCAGGACGACCCGGAGCTCAAGGTCAGAGCCGATCGCGAGGACTGCTTCCAGCAGCCCGTGCAACCGGTCCCGCGTGGACACCACGTCCTCGAGCCGGTCCTGCACCTCCCGCAGCAGCTCATCGAGGTGCAGCTGGGAAACCAGCGCCGGCAGTGAGAAGTCGCGGTCAGACTCGACGATGGCACGCTGTGCCCCAGCCTGGCGGGCCGCTGGCTGGCGGGCCGCTGGCTGCCCGACTGCCGACTGGTCACCGGCGAGCCGGGCCGACCGGGAAGCCCCTGCCAGCGACGGCCCGGCCGATTCACCCGCACCGGGGCGGTTGCCATCACTCGCCCGCTCGCCTGGCCCACCGTCGCCGGGGCGGTGCGATAGCGCGTCGACGGCGCTCACCGGCACGATGGGTTCGGTCATGGTGACATTGTGAACCGAATGCGGGGCGTCGTGGGGTCCCGTCGGCGGTGGGCGCCGATCAGATCAGATTGCGTCCGGTTGTGGCTGTGGCGGTCCTGCTCAGACCGCTGCCAGGTCAGCCACCGCGCTCCATCGACGCGCTGTGTACGCCGCGCACCGCGGTGACCAGGGCTTCCTGCTCTCGCGGCCGGCGCAGCAAGCCGACCGGCTCGGCGTCCGCGAGCGAGCCCGGCGGGAGCAGGGCGGCGGCGACGCGCTCGTCGTACCAGACGGCGGAGCCGCTGCGCACCTCACCCACCGCTACTTCGCCGCCGGTTTCGCGCAGCACGAGGTCACCGTCGGTCGCCGGCGAGTCGGCCGGTAGCGCATCCTGGTCGAGCAGCCACACCGTGGTCATGATCGTCCTCGTCTTCGTCCGGCTGGCGAGTTCATTCGGTGCATGTGTCGTACGCCGGCAGCTTAGTGATGCGGCCCGGCTTAGGACCGGCCGGACCCGGAAGAGGACGTTGGTCCCTGCCGCTCTGCGAACCGACGAGGTGCAATGACATCCATGCTGCTGGCCTCGACCACGCGTCGTGGGCTCGCAAGCCAGTTGCTCGACCGTCGGTTCGAGGCGGTCGTCTTCGACTGGGACGGGACGGCCGTCCCCAACCGGCAAGCCGACGCCACCGAGGTCCGGCAGCTGTTCGCCGACCTGTCCGCCGCCGGCCTCGATCTCTTTGTGGTGACCGGCACGGACGTCGGAGACGTCGACGGGCAGCTGGGACTTCGGCCGCCGGGGCCGGGTCGGCTGCTCTACGCGGTCGACCGCGGGTCCCAGGTCTTTGCGGCGACCGACCACGGCCTACGGCTGATCTGGCAGCGGGAGGCCACCGTGGCGGAAGAGCGAGCCCTGGACCTGGCGGCCCAGCTGACCGTCGAACAACTGGCCGACGCCGGCCTGCACGCCGAGATCGTCGGCTCCGGGCTGAACCGCCGCAAGGTCGACGTGATCCCCTTGCCGGAGTGGGGCGACCCGTCGCGGGCACGCATCGACGAGTTGCTGGACGCTGTCCGCGCCCGGCTCGCGGCCAGCGCGGTGGGGGACCCAGTCGCGGCGCTCGATCTGTCCATGGCCGCCGCTCGCACCGCGGGCCTACCCGACCCTCGGGGCACCGGTGACGTCAAGCACCTTGAGATCGGGTTGACCAACAAGTCCCACTCCGTCCGCTGGGCGCTCGACGACCTGGCCGAGCGCGGCATCGGCGCCGGCCTGGTGCTGGTGGCCGGTGACGAATTCGGCCCGATCGGCGGAGTGACCGGCAGTGACGCGCCCATGCTGGTGCCGGAGATCTTGCGGGCAGTGGCGATCAGCGTTGGGGCCGAGCCCGGCGGCGTACCGGAGCCGGTGCACCACCTCGGCGGTGGGCCGCCCCGTTTCCTCAAAGTGATGACCGACCAGCTGCAGCGGCGCCGGGCCGGCCGGGTGCCCGACATCGACCCGGACCCCGCCTGGACGATCGCGGTGGAGAACCGGCCCACGCCGATTGCGGCCGAGTCCCTGCTCACCGTCTCCGACGGGGTGGTGGGGACCCGGGGGGTGCTGGAGGAAATGCGGTCCTCGGCCGCCGTGCGGGTCAACGGCATCTACGACGACTCCGCCCCGCTGCCGAGCCCCAACCTGCTCGCTGGTCCTACCTGGACGTCGGTCCGGGTCAACGTGACCGACAGCCGGCCGGGACGCCGGGTTCTTGACCTGCGCACCGGTGTGCTGCGCCGCGACGGGGGTGGCGACGACTCGCTGCGCAGCCTGCGGTTCGCCAACCTGAGCCGCCCCGGGGTGGTGGCCATGCGGGTCGAAGGGAACAACGGCTCGTTTAGCGCGGCGGAGTCGCTCACCGCGCCGCCCGGCGGCACCGCCGCCGACCTCGACGGTCGCCGGGTGGCCTCGGCTGCCGCCCCGCACGGCGGCATCGTCGCGGCCGCGACGCAGCGCGCGCAGACGGACGAGGACCGCCACCACGTCGAACGGCTGGCCGCCTACCTGGCGGATCCGGCCGAGGTGCCAGCGGCCTCCGCTGCCGTGGCGGCGCTGGCGACGGCCGAAGAGATCGGGTTCGACGGACTACTGGCCGAGCAGCGCACCGCCTGGGCGCGGCGATGGGCCGACTGCCAGGTGGACATCGAGGGCGATCCGGAGACCGAGCTGGCCGTCCGGTTCGCGATCTTCCATCTGCTTGCGTCCGCCAAGGGGGTCGACGAGACGGCGCTGGGCGCCCGCGGACTGTCCGGCCCCGGCTACGCCGGACATGTCTTCTGGGACGCTGACATCTTCGCTCTGCCTACGCTGGCCGCGCTGCTGCCCGAAGCGGCACGGGCGATGCTGGAGTACCGACTGCGGCGCCTGGAGCCGGCGCGGGCCAACGCTGCCCGCACCGGCCGGGCCGGCGCCCGGTTCCCGTGGGAGTCGGCGTGCGAGGGCACCGAGTGCACGCCCACGGCGATGCGCAACGACGTCGGCGAGGTGATCGAGATCCTCACCGGCGAGCTGGAGGAGCACATCACAGCCGATGTGGCCTGGGCCGCCTGGCGGTACGCCGACTGGACCGGCGACGAAGACTTCCGCACCGGGACCGGTGCGCCGCTGGTGGTGGAGACGGCCCGCTACTGGGCCTCCCGAGTGGAACCGGGTCCGGACGGACGGGGACACCTGCGCCGGGTGATCGGTCCGGATGAGTACCACGAGGGCGTGGACGACAACGCCTTCACCAACGTCATGGCTCGGTGGAACCTGCGCCGCGCCGCCGACCTGGTGGGCCTGGCCGGCGTCGGAGCAGCCGCCACACCGCTGGTCGACCCGGCGGAGGTGGCCCAGTGGCGGGCCGTCGCCGACTCTCTGGTCGACGGCTACGACCCGGACACCGGACTCTACGAGCAGTACGACGGGTTCTTCGACCTCCAGCCGTTCGTGGTCAGCGAGGTGCTACAGCTGCCGGCTGCGGCCGACCTGGTCCTCGGCCGCGCCGTCACGCTGGTGTCGCAGATCATCAAGCAGGCCGACGTACTGATGATGCAGTTCTTGGTGCCCGAGGAGGTCGTTGCGGGCTCGCTGGAGCCGAACCTGGACTACTACGGACCTCGCACCTCGCATGGCAGCTCGCTCTCGCCAGGGGTACACGCTGCGCTGCTGGCCCGCGCCGGTCGACCCGACGAGGGTTTGCGACTGCTGCGGATGGCCTCGCACCTGGACCTGCACGACCTCACCCACACCACGGCCGGCGGCCTGCACATCGCCACCCTCGGCGGCCTCTGGCAGGCGGTTGCCACCGGCTTCGCCGGGATCACTGTCGACGGCGGGGTACTCGGGGTCCACCCGCAGCTGCCAGCCAGCTGGCGACGACTCAGCCTGCGGCTGCGCTACCACGGCCGGCGGGTCCGGCTCGGGTGCTCCCCGGCCGAGGTCCACGTCGAGACCGACGGATCGCTGCGGCTGCGGCTGTCCGACGGAATCGTGCATGCGGTCTCCGCGCCGGGAGCCCGCTTCGGGCGCAGCGATGACGGCTGGCGACTGGTCGAAGGGCCGGCTGCTACGACCCCCGCCGTCGATGGCGATCAAACGGCGAGTAGAACTTAGACGGCCGCCCCTCGGGGCGCAACCGTAACCACAGAACTGGGGTAGTGCCATGAAGGTCGCCCTAATCGCCCCGCCATGGCTGCCCGTGCCGCCCGAGGGGTACGGCGGCACGGAGGCTGTCATCGACCGGCTGGCCCGGGGCCTGAGCCAGGCCGGCCATGACGTCATCCTGTTCACGACCGGGGACAGCCAGTGCCCGGTCCGCAAGCGCTGGCTGCTGCCCCGCGCGATGCCGCACATGCTGAACAACAGCATCGTGGAGCTGCGCCACGTCATGCACGCCTACGACGCGGTCGCCGACTGCGACATCGTGCACGACCACACCATCACCGGCATGGTGCACGCCCTGGCACACCCCGAGTTACAGGTAGTCACCACCAGCCACGGGCCATTTGGCTACGACGAACTGGACATCTTCTCTCGGGTGGCCAGCCGGGTGCCGATCATCGCGATCTCCGAGTGCCAGGCGGCGAGCGCCGGCGGGATGCCGATCGCGGCAGTGATCCACCACGGGCTTGACCTGGACGCGTTCCCGATCGGGGAAGTCGCCGACGACTACTTCCTCTTTCTCGGCCGGATGTCGCCGACGAAGGGAGCGCGGGAAGCGATCGAGATCGCCAGAGCCGCCGGGGTCCGGCTGCTGATTGCGGCGAAGATGCGCGAACCAGCCGAGTACCGCTACTTCGACGAGCAAGTCGCCCCGCTCCTCGGGGACGGCATCTCCTATGTCGGTGAGGTGGGTGGGGCGGAGAAGACCCGGCTACTCGGCGGCGCCAAAGCCCTGTTGAATCCGATCTCCTGGCCCGAGCCCTTTGGGCTGGTCATGATCGAGGCACTGGCGTGCGGGACGCCGGTGTTGACGCTCCCGAACGGGGCGGCACCCGAAATCGTCGACGACGGCGTCACCGGGTTCCTGTGCGCGGACGTCGAGGAGATGACCAAACGGATGGCGGACATCGGCGACCTGGACCGACGCGCCTGCCGGGCCGCAGTAGAGCGACGGTTCTCCACCGAGCGCATGGTTGCCGATCATGTTGCCCTCTACACCCGGGTGCTGGCGGGCACGCTGTAGCGGCTTGCACTCAACGGCCGCCGAGGACGAATCGGCCAGCCAACTTCACGGCTACCCACTCCGCACGCGCGTTGGGCAACTAGAGATCCCATGCCGACGGTGCAGGCGATGAGTCCGGTGGGCCCTCCACTGGCGCCACCGCCGGCAGCTGACCGGTGGGCGTCTCCGCGACCGCCATTCGGGCGGCCGACGCGATCGGGGCCTCGCGATGGGCCAGCGCGACCAGCGCCGGCTCGTCGCCGACATCGCGGCCGGCCCGCTCACTGAGCAGCCAGCGCACCTCCAGCAGGTCGGCGTACGCCTGGATCGGATCCCCGACTCCGCCGATCGCGGCGTGCGCTCGCGCCATCCCCGGCTCGAACACCTCGGTCAGCCACCGGCGGGCCGCGACGGCGTCCGTCGCCACCGCCCCGGACTGCTCCAGCCGGCGCTGAAACGCCCGGAGGTCGTTGAGCAGGTCGGTCGCCTGACCTTCGCCGACGTCGAGTCCGGTCAGCCGGCGCAGCTGCTCGGCATGGAACCGGCGGCCGCCCACCGTGACCTTGAGCCGCAGGCTGTCATCACCGTCGCGAGAGGACTCGAGCTGCACCTCTTCCACAGCGAACCCCAGGTCGTTGAGCCGGCGGACTTGGCCTTCCACCCGTACTGCCAAGATGGCTGGAGGAACCTGGTGACCAGGATCGCCGTGTCGGCGGAGGCTTGTCCGACCACCCCTGCCGGCCGGATCGCAGCCAGCCCGCGGCTCTCCAGCTCCCGGAGCACACCGAACTCCTTCTGGGCGATCCGCGGCGGCAGCTCCTTGAGTGCCCACAGCCCCCCGTCGGACTCGACGAACCGGACCAGGTGCCGACTGGGTCCCACGGCGATGTCGCGCAGCGGCACCTCGGTGGCGTCCCAGTCCGCGAGCCGATCTGCCCACGGCAGACCCAACAGCCCGGGCGTCGGCACCCGCAACCGGATGTCCAGCCCCGCGGGCATGGCGAACCTCGCGCCCGTGCTACGCCGGGTGACCCGCTGGTCAGGTCTTCCGGGTGGCGCCATCCTCCGCCAGCGTCTGGGTGGTACCGGCGCGCGCGGCCGCCGAGCTCGGGGCGCCCGTCGGGGACGACGGGGGAGCCGACTCTCGCTCTTCGTTCAGCAACGTCAGGTTGTGGCCGGACTGCGGGTCGAACAGCTGCATCCGCGACGGGTCGAGCCAGAGCTCGGCCTCGTCACCATCACGGATCCGACTGGCTGCGTCCACCGAGACGATCATCTGGGTACGCAGCTGCTCGCTGTCGAGCTCCTTCTCCAGCGACGCCAGCGAAGCCTTGATGTCCGCTGGCGCGTCGTACGGGACATAGGCGTACTGCGAGTTGCCGAGCCATTCGGTGACGTCGACCTTGACCCGGAACGACACCCCCTTCTCCTTCTTGCTGTCCTCGACCAGGGCCGCGTCCTCGAAGTGCTCCGGCCGGATACCGGCAATGAGCAGTTTCCGGTCGGCGACCCGCTCGGCGATCTCGCGGCCCAGCGGGCAGGACAGGAACGGCAGCTCGAGGGTGTCCCCCTTGACGCTGCACGGCAGGAAGTTCATCGGCGGGGAGCCGATGAAGCCAGCAACGAACAGGTTGACCGGGTGTTCGTAGAGGCCCCGCGGGGTGGAGACCTGCTCAATGACGCCCTTGCGCAGGACGGCGACCCGGTCCCCCAGGGTCATGGCCTCGGTTTGATCGTGGGTGACGTAGACGGTGGTGATGCCGAGCCGGCGCTGCAGCCGAGAGATCTCGGTACGCATCTGCCCGCGCAGCTTGGCGTCGAGGTTGGACAGCGGCTCGTCGAAGAGGAAGGCGTCGGCCTGCCGGACGATGGCGCGCCCCATCGCGACCCGCTGTCGCTGTCCACCGGAGAGCTGGCTCGGCTTGCGCTGCAGGTGCTCGGTCAAGTCCAGAGTCGCGGCCGACTCCTCGACCCGCTTGCGGATCTCGTCCTGGGCGACACCGCGCAGCCGCAGCGGGAAGGCGATGTTCTCGAAGATGGTCAGGTGCGGGTAGAGCGCGTAGTTCTGGAAAACCATCGACAGGTTGCGGTCCCGCGGCGCCTTCTCGTTCACCCGCTGGCCGCCAATGAGCAGGTCGCCCTCGGTGATGTCCTCGAGTCCGACGATCATGCGCAGCAGCGTCGACTTCCCGCAGCCGGAAGGACCCACCAGGATGACGAACTCGCCGTCGGCGATGTCCAGGCTGACGTTGTCGACGGCTGAGTAACCGTCGCCGTACACCTTGGACACGTTCTTGATGGTGATTTCGGCCATGTCGTGCGGTCTCCTTCGGGTACGGCGGGGGTACGGCGGGGGTGCCGGAAGTGCGGTCGCCCCCGAGTCAGCCCTTGACGGCGCCGGAGGTCAGGCCGGCCACGATGCGCCGCTGGAAGAGCAGGACGATGACGATGACGGGGACGGTGACGACCACGGCCGCGGCGGCGATGGCCGCCGTGGCGGACTGGAACTGGCTGGCGCCGGTGAAGCTCGCCAGCGCCGGCGGCACCGTCTTGGCCTTCGTTGTCGAGGTCAACGCGAGCGCCAGCGGGTACTCGTTCCAGGCGAAGAAGAACGCCAGGATCGCCGCGGTGAACACACCCGGCGCCGCCAGCGGCACGATCACCTTGCGGAAGGCCTGCCAGGGGGTGGCTCCGTCGACCTGGGCCGCCTGCTCCATCTCCCACGGGATCTCCCGGAAGAAGGCCGACAGCGTCCAGATCGACAGCGGCAGGGTGAATGACACGTAGGGGATGATCAGGCCCGGCCAGGTGTCGAACAAGTGCACGCTGCGCCACATGTTGAACAGCGGGCTCACCAGGGCCACCACCGGGAACATCGCGATGGCGAGCGCCACGGACAGGATGAGCTTCTTGCCGGGGAACTCCAACCGGGCGATGGCGTACGCCGCGAACATGGCGAAGATGACGCCGATCAGCGTCGAGATGAGCGCCACCCCGATGGAGTTGCGCAGCGCGGTAGTGAACAGGTCGTTGGAGAAGACCGTGCGGAAGTTCTCCAGGCTCCATTTCGTCGGCAGGAACTGCTTGTTGGTGATGTCGTCGCCGCCCTTGAACGACAGCGACAGGATCCACCCGATCGGCAGCATCGTGTAGGCGATGATGATGACGGCGCCGACTATCCAACCGACGCGGTTTCGGGTCGAAGAGCTGCTCACTTGTCCCCCCTCACCTGGCTGAGGTCGGTGTTGAAGCCCTTGACGAAGATGACGGCGATCAGCACGACCGTTAGGAACAACAGCACCGACACGGCTGAACCAATGCCCAGCGCCACTCGGGTGATGCTCTGTCGGTAGGTCAGGAACGACAGCGTCTCGGTCTTCTGCGCGCCCGAGGTCATGATCGACACGGTGTCGAAGATGCGCCACGCGTCCAGGGTCCGGAACAGCACCGCGACCATGATCGCGGCCTTCATGTTCGGGATGGTGACCTTCCACAACCGCTGCCAGAAGGTGGCACCGTCGACCATAGCCGCCTCTTGCAGCACCTCCGGGACCTGAGCCAACCCGGCGAGCAGCAGCAGGGAGATGAACGGCGTGGTCTTCCAGATCTCGGTCAGGCAGATGGCGACCAGCGCGGAAGTGCGGTGGCTGAACCAGGCGAAGTCACCCAGGTGGAACCAGCTGTTGACGAAGCCGGAGTCGCTGGCAAACGCGAACTGCCAGGCGAAGGCCGAAACCACCGTGATGATCCCGTACGGCAGCAGGATCGACGTCCGCACCGTTCGGCGTCCGAAGACGATCTTGTGCATCACCATGGCGAGGGTGAAGCCGATGACCAGCTCCACCGCCACGGTGACGGCCGTGATGATGAACGTGGTGACGACGTCCGACCACCACACGCTGTCGGTGAGGATGACGCCGTAGTTGCTGAGACCGATGAAGTGCCGGGAGCCCGGGTCTGTCAGCCGGTACTCGAACAGCGACAGGTAGAGCGCGTTGGCCATCGGATAGGCGGTGACCAGCAGCATGACGAGCATCGCCGGGGCAGACAGCCACCAACCGAGGCGTCGTTCGCGCCGCGCCCGGTCGGTGACGCGCGGATGCGGCGCTGGCTGGGTGGTGCCGGTGTCCTGGCGCTCTGCGGTGACCGTCACCTGAGCCTCCTTGGGAACGGCGGGGCTGTCCGCACGGGCGGGCGGCCGATCACAGCAGCCGCTTGTTCTGGAACACGTCCTGGATGAGCTTGGCCGACTCCTGTGGCGTCTTCTGCGGGTTGACGCTCCCCGGCGGGTGCCAGGTCCGCTGGATCCCCGTGGAGACGTCGCCGTAGTAGGGCGTGACCGCCCGCAGGCCGCCGTCGGCGATGGACTGCTTGATCAGCGCCGCCATCGGGAACTTCGCGATGATCAGCGGGTCGTCGTACACGGCGGCCCGGGCCACTGGGTTGCCGGACTCCAGCATGTTGGCCTTCTGGCTGTCGGTGCTGGTCAGGCAGCGGACCGCCTCGACAGCGAAGTCGGGGTGCTTGGTGAAGGCGCTGATCGCGAGGTTGATCCCACCCAGCGGTGGTTTGCTGGGCTGGCCGGGCGTCACCTCCGGGTACCGGGCCCAGCCGACGTCGTCCTTGAAGTTGGCTGGCACCGTGCCGGCCTTGATCGCGGTGTCGAACGCGGCCCAGATGTAGGGCCAGTTCACCATGAAGGCCCCGGACTCCTTCTGGAAGCCGGCGCGCGCCTGCTCCTCTTTGGAGGTGTCGATGGCCGGGTCAGCGGCCGGCGAGGCAGCCAGCTTCTGGATGACCGCGGCCGCCCGTTGCCCGGCCGGCGAGTTGAGCGCGACGGTGGCATCGCGACCGCGCTCGTTGTTCTCCAGCACCTGGCCGCCGGCGGACAGAACCAGCGCGTTCACCAGGACGGCGTACCCCTCGTACCGGTTGCCCTGGACCTCAACCGTCTTCTTCGCCTTGCTGGCCGCATCGATCATCTGGTCCCAGGTGAAGTTCGGTGAGTTGGGGTCGACCCCCATTGCCGCCACCGCCGACTTGCGGTACCAGAGCAGCTGGGTGTTGGCCCAGAACGGCGCCGCGACCAGGTTGCCCTTCCAGGTGGCTGTCTTGACAGGTGCAGGCAGGACACCGTTGGTGAAGTCGGGCGCCTCCTGGGCCGAGAAGGTCCGCAGGTAGCCGGCGTTGGCGAACTCGGCGGTGAACGGCGGGTCGAGGCTCATGATGTCGATCGAGGCGTCCTTGGCGGCCAACCGCCGGACGAGCTGCTCCCGCTGGGCGTCGGCCTCAGTGGGCAGCGTCGAGATCGAGATCGAATACCGCCCGTTGGAGGCAGCCGAGCACTTCTGCGCCAGGTGCGCCTGCGCGCCGTTGTCGGGATTGATGTACCAGGTCAGGGCGTTGGCACTGGTACCCTTGCCGCAGGCGGTGAGCAGCCCAGCGGCAATGAGCAAGACCGTGCCCGCGGCTCTGGAGCGGCGCCGTCGAGACCGCCTGGTCTCGACCGCAAGATCAGCACCGTCAGTCACGCCGGACTCCTCTTCATCGGGCCCACGCGGCGTACGCCATTTTGGCCGACCTTCCCAGGTTGGCCGGCTTCAACCACGCCGCGACCATAAGGCCACCGCCCCGCTGGCCGGCCGCGGCTCGCCGGTGGCGGTTCGGCCAGAAACTGGTTCGCCAATAGCGAGCTGGCCCTGGCCCCGCCGCCCGGCCGGCGACCGCAAGCAGGACGGCGCGCCGAGCCGGGACAACGTCGCGCTAGGGTCGATCCGCGGGCGGTGCCGGAATGGGCCCGGCATGGGTTCCGGAATGGGTGAGGCCATGAACGAAGAAGACGTGCCGACCTACGTCATGTCCTTGCACGGCAACGACCTGCACTACGTCCGAGCCGGGTCCGGGCCGCCGGTGGTGTTGCAGCACGGGGTGCTGGGCAGTCGACGCAGCTGGGCGCACCTGGTCAACTTGCTGGCCGAGGACTTCACGCTGATCGCCCCGGACCTGCTCGGCCACGGCGACTCCTCGACACCCCGTGGCGACTACTCCCTCGGCGCCCATGCCGGCGGCCTGCGAGACCTGCTCGACGAGCTCGGCATCGAGCGCGCGACCCTGGTCGGGCACTCCCTGGGCGGCGGGGTGGCGATGCAGTTCACCTGGCTGTTCCGCGAGCGGGTCGAGCGGCTGGTGTTGGTCGACAGCGGCGGCCTCGGGCGGGAGCTCAGCGTGCTGCTGCGCGTGCCCACCGTGCCCGGGGTCGAGCTGGTGTTGCCGGTGGTCAGCGCACCGTGGGTCCGCCGCGGCGGCGGGGCGCTGGGGCGTCAGCTGCAGCGGATCGGCATGCGGTCCGGTCCTGACCTGGAGGAGCTCTGGCGGGGTTACCTGCGCCTGGGCAACGTCGAGGCTCGACGCGCGTTCCTCGCGACCCTGCGGACTGTGGTCGACACCGGTGGCCAGACGATCAGCGCGGTGGAGAAGCTGCGGGCGTTCGCGGATATCCCGACCATGCTGGTCTGGGGCGGCCGCGACCGCCTGATTCCGTTGCAGCACGGCATAGAGGCCCACGAGGCCATCCCCGGCAGCCGCCTGGAGATCTTCGAGAAGGCCGGCCACTTCCCGCACCTGGATGAGCCCCGACGGTTCGCGGCGCTCCTGGTGGACTTCGTCAACTCGACCAAGGACAGGCTGGTGCAGACCACCGTGCCACCGGACCCGGGCACCAAGCTCCAGGCCTGACCGGCTGCTCGGAGTGCCGGCGATGCCGTCACGGCACCTCCACGGTGGTCGTCACCCGCACCAACGCGGGTCGGCGGGGAGTCGAGCCGAACCCGGGTCCCCGGCTCGCACCCCGGAGGCCGGTTACCGTGCCAGGGTGCAGCGTCGAGACTTCCTTGCTTCCTTGGCGGCCGGCGCGGTCGCCGTCCTGTCCGGGTGTTCGACGTCCGGTGAGTCGAGCGGACCGGCCGCTGGCGGACCGCGGTCGCCGGCGCCGGCCGGAAGCTCCGCTGGGCCAAGTGGCGGCGGCGCCGCCTCCCGGACACCAACCGGCGCACCGAAGCCGGCGCACTCACCGGTGCCGATCCCACCCCCGCGGCCGGGCCCAGCGACGGTCGTCAGTAGTGCACCCGGCCCGACGCAGTCGATCGCGCTGACGATCGACGACGGCTACTGCGAGGAGTGCGTCGGCGGGTACGTCGCCTTTGTCGAGCGCTCCGGCATCCCGATCACCTTCTCCCCGAACGCGATCTACCAAAAGGTATGGACCCCCTACGCCGACCGGCTACGGCCGCTGATCGAGGCCGGTCAGGTGCAGATCGGCAACCACACCTACCACCACGACAGCCTGGTCAAGGCCTCGGACGCCACCATCCGCAGCGAGCTGGAGCGCAACGACGAGTGGATCCAGCACACCTTCGGGATCACCTCGCGACCGTGGCTGCGGCCGCCGTTCGGGTATCGCAACGCCCACACCGACAGCGTGGCCGCCGGGCTGGGATACACCAAGATCGTGATGTGGAACGGGTCCTTCGGCGACTCCGGGCTGCTGGCCGCGGACGTGCTCCTGGGGGAGGCCGACAAATGGCTACGCGCTGGCACGATCATGCTCGGGCACGCCAACGCGCCCACGGTGCTGGGGTTGTTCGACCAGATCCGCGCGATCATGGCCGAGCGACGCTTGCAACCGGTCACTCTGGACACCATGTTTGGGACGTCCCGGGCGACCGGATGACGGCACACCCTGATGGCACACCCTGATGGCACACCCTGATGGCACACCCTGATGGCACACCCTGACGAGGAAACGCATTCATGGTCGACGCCGCGCCGTTCACGTTCGCGCCGCTCACCCCAACGGCCTTTCTCGACCGGTCCGCGGCGGTGTTCGGCGACCACATCGCGGTGGTCGACGGCGACCGGCGGTTCAGCTACGCGCAGTTGCACGACCGATCCCGCCGGTTGGCCGGAGCGCTGGCCGCGGCCGGGGCCGGGGCCGGGGCGCGGGTGGCCGTGCTGGCCCCCAACAGCGCGCTGTCGCTGGAGGCCCACAACGGTGTGCCCTGGGCGGGTGCGGTGCTGGTGCCGCTCAACACTCGACTCAACGCCGAGGAGATCGGCGACATCCTCGACCACTCCGGCACCAGCGTGCTGCTCGCCGACAGCGAGCTCGCCGACACCGCACGGGCGGCGGTTGCCGGCGCGGCCGGAATGGTTCGGCTGGTCGAGGCCGGCGGGTACGCCGACGAGTACGAGTCCCTGCTGGCGGATGCCGAGCCGCTCGCCATACCAGTGAGCGACGAGTACGGCCTGCTGAGCGTGAACTACACCAGCGGGACGACCGGACGCCCCAAGGGCGTGATGTACCACCATCGCGGCGCATACCTGCAGGCCCTGGCCATGGCCTTCCACAACCAGCTGACCGCGGACAGCGTCTACCTGTGGACCCTGCCGATGTTCCACTGCAGCGGCTGGTGCTTCACCTGGGGCGTCACCGCGGCCGCCGCCCGGCACGTCTGCCTGCGCAAGGTCGACCCGGACCGGATCTGGCAGGCGCTGCGAACCGAGGGCGTCACCCACTTCAGCGCCGCGCCGACCGTCTTGACCATGCTCGGCAACTCCCGGCTGGCCGGGGGCGGGCTGGACCACACCGTGGAGGTCACCACCGGCGGCGCCCCGCCCTCGCCCGCCCTGCTGGCGCGGATGGCTGATCTAGGCGTGCACATGACCCATCTCTACGGACTGACCGAGACCTACGGACCCGTGGTGATCAGCGAGTGGCACCGGGAGTGGGACGCACTCGAAGCCGCAGCGCAGGCTCAGCTCAAGGCCCGACAGGGCGTCGCCAACGTGGTCGGCTCACCGGTGCGCGTCCTCGACCAGGACGCCGCGGACGTGCCGGCCGACGGAGTGTCGCTCGGCGAGATCGCGCTGCGCGGCAACAACGTCATGCTGGGCTACTACCGCGACCCCGACGCCACCGCGGAGGCTACCGCGGACGGGTACTTCCGGACCGGAGACCTCGGCGTCGTGCACCCGGACGGGTACGTCGAACTCACCGACCGGTCCAAGGACGTGATCATCTCCGGCGGGGAGAACATCGCCTCGATCGAGGTGGAGCGAGCGGTGGAGACGCACCCGGCCGTTCTCGAGGCCGCGGTCGTCGGCCGGCCGGATGAGAAGTGGGGCGAGGTGCCGGTCGCCTACGTCACCCTGCACGCCGGTGCCGACGCCGACGATGCGGAGATCATCGCTCATGTCCGGTCGAAGATCGCCCACTTCAAGGCGCCGAAGCAGGTCATCTTCGGCGAGCTGCCCAAGACCTCTACCGGCAAGATTCAAAAGCACGAGCTACGCGCCCGCCGCTGACCGCGGCGGCGGGTACTGATCCCGCTCGCTCCTCGGCGGTCGAGAGGTGCGAGCGCGTGGGCTCGGCGCGGCCGCTTTCTGGAGTGTGCTTTTGCACCCATCACCCCGCCGGAACGGCAGCTGCCAAGGTGGCCGACAGCGCGGCCCGGGCGTCGAGCAGCCGGCCCTCGCCTTTGCCCTCGCCTGGGAGAGGGTGGTCCCAACGCCGCTCCACAACACCTCACTCCGGACGACCGCGACGTGGGGGATCCGCTCGCCCACTTGCCGAGTTTCCACCAAGTCGTAGACGCCCACGAAGTCCGTGACATTGCGTTGCGGGTAAACACCGGCATCCGGGGCGGTGGTCACGGTTTGCGGCTCTCAACAGCTATGCCGACGGCGGGTGAAGCAGGGCCTGCCCGGCGTCTTCACCCGCCGTCGGCATCGTCCGAGGCCGCGACACGCCGGGGAGGCTATGCCGTAGGCGGGTGAAGCAGGGCCTGCTCGGCGTCTTCACCCGCCGTCGGCA
>JADGOU010000226.1 GCA_017882835.1 Frankiaceae bacterium
GTCAGGTCACCTCGGCGTACGACCTGGCGCTGCTGGGGCGCGCCGGTCTGGCCATTCCGGACTTCGCCGCGTACGTCGCGGCACCGGTGGCGACGTTCCTCGGTCGGGACGGCACCCGGTTCCACATCGACAACCACAACCGGTTGCTCACCCGCTATCCCGGCGCCATCGGCGTCAAGAACGGGTACACCGCTGCCGCCAGGGCGAGCCTGGTGGCGGCCGCCCGCCGTGGTGACCACGGTGTCATCGTGACCCTGCTCGGCGCCGAGTCGGACCTGTGGGACGAGGCCGCGCGGCTGCTGGACTGGGGCTTCGACGCGGAGTCGCGGGCGGCTGCCGGGGTCGGGACGCTGGTTGCGCCGCGGCTGGCCGGTGCTCTGGACTCGGCCGACCGGGCGGCGGCGGACACCGGCGTTGCGGGCAGGCCGGCGGCCGCTCCGGCACCGGTGCGGGCGGCGACCCCCGGCCTGAGGCGTCCTCAACCCGTCACGGTTGTCGGGACGGTGGCCGCCATCACCGCGATCGCTGGCGCCACGGTCGTCCTCGTACGTCGACGCCGGGCTCGGCCAGGGTGACCGCCGACTCAGTCCCGTTGACTCACCGGCCACCCGACTGGAGTCGGTACCCGGGTGCGCAGCCACCACCGGCACGATCGTTGTGCGTGCCCACCGCAGGTTGGGCTCGCGGGTGCGGTATCTACGCACAATGATCACTGTGGCGATGCTGACACCGGAGCCGGTCCGGCCGCCCGGAGGCCTGCGTGATCGGTCACGTTTCCTCTCGATCTTCAGACCGGCTCGCGGGCGGACTCCGGGCGACCACCGACTCGACCAGCTCGGCCGCACGGTCGAGCCCCAGCCCGACGCCAGTTGCGCCGGCGGCCCTGGCGGCCGCGCCATAACGTGGGTCGGTCAGCACCCGGTGTACGGCGGCCGCGAGCGTTGCCGGGCTGAGCCGGCGCCGCGGCAGCACGACCGCAGCGCCGAGCCGGCGGACCCGGTTCGCCAGGTCGCGTTGGTCGCCACCGCCGGGCACCAGGACGGCGGGCAGGCCGTGCAGCAGCGCCTTGGCAACCATGCCGTGACCGCCACCCGTCACCACCACGCTGGCGGCGGCCAGCAGCGGTGCCTGCCGCCCGGGACCAGCGCAGGCCCACGGCGGCAGCTCACCGGCGTACGGCGAAAAGCGAGTGGCGGCCAGCCGGACCCCGCGCAGACCGGCCAGCGCAGCTTCCAGCAGTCCGGTGGCCCCGACCGAGGCGGTGGACTCCGAGATCACGACCAGCGGCTCGGTGCCGGGCGGTGGCGGCAGGTCGGTCTCGGCTGGGTCCCAGTCGACCAACGGCCCCACGATGTGGGCGTCGGGCGGCCAGTCCGGTCGCGGGTGCTCCAGCGCCGGCAGCGTCGCCACCAGTCGCAGCGCCGGCGGCCCCTCATCCGGCAGTCCAAGACTGCGTCGCGCCTCGACCTGCTGGGCGTGGCCTCGACGCCAGCCGATCTCGGCGAGTCGGCGCAACAACGCGTCCCGACCCCGCCCGACCACTGTCCGCCCCGGCGCGAGGGCAGTTCCCCACGGCGGCAGTGCCCGCGACGGCGCGACCAACGGATGCGGTTCCAGCTCCACCCACGGGATGCCGACCAACCCGGCGGCGAACGACCCGCAGATGGTCAAGGTGTCCGAGACCACGATATCGGCACCGAAGTCGGCGATCAGCTGTGCCGTACCGGGCGCCATCTGCGCCCCTCGGCCCCAGAGTCGAAACCCGAATCCGGCGTCCCGCGGATGCGGTGCGAGCAAGGGCAGCGGCACGGCGTCGAGCCCGACCCGGCACAGCGGGCGCAGCTGGTCGCCACCGGAGCAGACCACAACGGCGTGACCGCGGTCGCGCAGCCTCGCCGCCAGCGACACCGCCGGGAACAGATGCCCGGGATCCGGCCCGACGACCACCGCGACGCGCAATCCGGGCGCGAGCGCCGGTGTCGGCGCGGTCGCAGGCAAGGACCCGGGCGTCGGTGCCGAGCACATGTCCGTGAGTCCGCCGCCGTCAGGCCGTGAAGACAATCTTGCCGAAGATGTCCCCCTCGGCCAGCCGGGCGAAGCCGTCTCGCGCCTGCGACAGCGGCATGGTGGCGTCGATCACGGGCCGCACGCCGGTCACATCCAGGAAGTTGATCAGCCGGTCCAGCTCGGCCCGGGTGCCCATGGTGGACCCGACCACCTCCAACTGGAGGAAGAACACCCGGTTGAGGTCGGCCTTCGGGTTCGGTCCGCTGGTGGCCCCGGACACGACCAGCCGGCCGCCGGGACGCAGCGATCGCAGCGAGTGCGACCAGGTAGCCTCCCCCACCGTCTCCAGCACCGCATCGACCCGCTCGGGCAACCGGGCGCCGGCCTCCAGCGCCTGGTGCGCGCCCAGCTCCAGCGCGCGCCGCCGCTTGTCCTCGTCCCGGCTGGTGGCGTACACCCGGAACCCCGCCGCCCGGGCCAGCGCGATCGCTGCCGTCGCCACTCCGCCGCCGGCGCCCTGCACCAGCACGCTGCCCCCCGGCGGCACGCCGGCCTTGGTGAACAGCATCCGGTACGCCGTCAGCCACGCCGTGGGCAGGCAGGCGGCCTCCGCCCACGACATCCCCGGCGGTTTGGGCACCAGGTTGCGCCGCGGCACCGCCACCACGTCCGCGAACGTGCCGGCGTGGATCTCCGAAAGCAGCGAGCGTTGCGGGTCCAGCGTCTCGTCCCCACCGCCGCGGTCGGGATCGCCGATCACCGCGTGGATGACGACCTCGTTGCCGTCCTCGTCAAGTCCGGCGCCATCGGTGCCGAGCACCATCGGCAGCCGGTCGGCGCGCAGTCCCACCCCCCGCAGGCTCCACAGGTCGTGGTGGTTGAGCGACGCCGCCTTCAGCCGGACGGTGGTCCAGCCCTCCGGGACGCCTGGGTCAGGGCGGTCGCCCAGCTCCAAGCCGGACAGCGGGTAGGCGGAGTCGATGCGGGCTGCGGTGACGGCGAACATTGCGGCACCCTAGCGCCGCGTGCGACGCCCACCCGATATCGGATGCGGGTCCCGAGCGTCGGCCCCACCTGGCACGATGTCGACGACTGATCGACCGCCCCACTTGGAGGCCCTATGTCCCCCGCCCCGGCCCACCGGACCCGTCGGTCCGCAGCCGTCGGGACCGTTCTTGCCGCCCTGCTGCTCGCCAGCGCCTGCGGCGGATCGAGCAGCACGACCTCGAGCGGCTCCACGCCGTCGGCGGCCAGCAGCAAGGATGCGGCGCTGGCGGCCAAGCTACCGGCGGCCGTTGCCTCGGCCGGCGTGGTCAAGGTGGGCTCGGACGTGTCCTACGCGCCGGTGGAGTTCTTCGACACCGACGGCAAGACGGTGACCGGGATCGACCCCGACCTGGCCAAAGCGGTCGGGGACAAGCTCGGCGTGCGATTCGAGTTCACCAACGCCACCTTCGACGGGCTCATCCCGGCGGTGCAGTCCAAGCGCTTCGACATCGTCTGGTCGGCGATGAGCGACACCAAGGATCGCCAGGCCAAGCTTGACTTTGTCGACTACTTCAACGCCGGTACATCGATCCTGGTCAAGAAGGGCAACCCGGAGAAGATCAACTCCCTCGACGACCTGTGCGGCAAGACCGTCGCCCTGCAGCGCGGCACCACCCAGGAGGACGTCGCGACCAAGCAGCAGGACGCCTGCAAGACCGCGGGCAAGCCCGCGATCAACGTGCTGCCGTTCGACAAGGACACCGACGCCCTGACCCAGATCAAGAGCGGCCGCGCGGTGGCGGACGTGAACGACTTCCCGGTCGCGGCGTACAACGCCAAGACCTCCGGCGGCGGCAACGACTTCCAGGTCGTCGGCGAGCAGATCGCGGCCGGCCCGTACGGCGTGGGCCTTCGCAAGGAGGACGCCCAGCTGCGGGATGCGGTGCAAGGGGCGCTGAAGGCGATCATCGCCGACGGCACCTACGACAAGGTGTTGGCCAAGTGGAACGTCGAGAAGGGCAGCCTGAAGCAGGCTGCGATCAACGGCGGCTCGTGACGCGGCTGCGCCGGCGGGTCGGGCTCGCGTCGGGGGACCGGTTGACCAGCCCGGCTCAACCGGCGACCGGGCTGGATGGGGGGATGGCGGACCCGGCCCCCGCCGCCCCGCGCGCTGTCCCGGTGCGGCACTACGGCCGGTACGTCGCGGCCACCCTCGTGCTGGCGGTTGTCGCGCTGTTCGTGGTGGCGGCGAGCAAAGCCCAAATCAGTTACGGAGTCATCCCGGACTACCTGACGTCGCCGATCATCCTCGACGGCCTGCGGATGACCGTCTACATCTCGGTGGCCGCCCAGCTCGTCGGCATCGCCCTGGGTGTGCTGTTCGCGGTCATGCGACTGTCGAAGAACCCGGTCGTCGCCAGCGTCTCCTGGTTCTACATCTGGTTCTTCCGCGGGACCCCGGTGCTGGTCCAGCTGGTGATCTGGTTCAACCTGTCGCTGGTGTTCCAGACCTTCACCATTCCCGGTATCTACTCGATGTCGATGAACTCGTTCATGACGCCGTTCGTCGCCGCTCTGCTCGGCCTCGGTCTCAACGAGGGCGCCTACATGGCCGAGATCGTCCGAGCCGGAATCATCTCGGTGGACGAGGGACAGACTGAGGCCGCGCAGGCGCTGGGTATGACCGCCGGCCAGTTGATGCGCCGAGTGGTGCTGCCGCAGGCGATGCGGGTGATCGTGCCGCCGACCGGCAACGAGTTCATCAACATGCTCAAGACGTCCTCGCTGGCCAGCCTGGTCCTGCTCGGCGAGCTGTTCCGCAACGCCGCCAACATCTACACCCGCAGCCTGCAGACCATCGAGCTGCTGCTGGTGATCAGTGCCTGGTACCTGGTACTGACCTCGGTCTTCAGCGTCGGTCAGTACTATGTCGAGCGCCGCTTTGCCCGCGGCGCGGCCCGCGCCCTGCCGGACACTCCGCTGCAACGCCTGCGCCGCAACCTGCGCCGGGGGCGCACCGGAGGTCGGATCCGATGACGATCCGCTCGTCCACCGCCCGATCC
>JADGOU010000227.1 GCA_017882835.1 Frankiaceae bacterium
CTCGACCATGGCGTACTCCCCGCTGACCTGGTAGGCGGCCACCGGTACGTCGACCTCGTCGGCCACCCGCCGGACGACATCGAGGTAGGCCATCGCCGGCTTCACCATGACCGCGTCCGCGCCCTCGGCCAAATCGAGCCGCACCTCCCGCAGCGCCTCGGTGGAGTTCGCCGGGTCCTGCTGGTACGCCGCGCGGTCGCCGAACGCCGGCGCGCACTCGGCCGCGTCCCGAAACGGGCCGTAAAACGCCGAGGCGTACTTGGCCGAATAGGCCAGGATCGCCACCTGCGGGAAGCCGGCCTGGTCCAGCGCGCCCCGGATCGCGGCCACCTGACCGTCCATCATCCCGCTGGGCGCGATCACCTCCGAGCCGGCCGCCGCCTGGGCGACCGCCGCCGCGGCGTAGCGCTCCAGCGTCGCGTCGTTGTCCACCTCGCCGGCGGGAGTCAGCAAGCCGCAGTGACCGTGGTCGGTGTACTCGTCCAGGCAGCAGTCGCTCATCAGCACGGTGGGACTGTTCGGGCCGCTGCCCAACTCGTCGGAAAGGTCGCGCAGCGCCACCTGGACCACGCCGTCCGGGTCGTCGGCGCCGCTGCCCCGCGCGTCTTTGGCCGCGGGAACCCCGAACAGGATCAGCCCGCCCACGCCCGCCTCGACCGCGTCGTACGCCGCCTTGCGCAGCGAGTCGGGAGTGTGCTGGACGACACCCGGCATCGAGGCCACGGGTTGCGGCGCGGCGGTCCCCTCCTTGACGAACAGCGGGAGCACCAGGTCCGCCGGCGCCAGCGTGGTCTCGGCCGCCAACCGGCGCAGTCCGGCGGTACGCCGCAGTCGCCGGGGTCGGCTCTGCGGAAACTCGGCCGGGCTGCCCCATCCCGTCCTGGACCCGGTCACGACGTGCCCCCCGCCGGAGCCCCCGCCGTACTGCTGGCCACCGCCGTACTGCTGGCCACCGCCGTACTGCTGGCCACTGGAGCCTTCTTGCGGGCGGGTCGGCGGCGCGTCTTCGACGTCGCCAACTCTCCGGTGCCGCCCGCCTCCCGCCGCTGCAGCGCGAAGGCGCCCAGCGCCTCGACCAACCCCGGAATGGACGCGGTCGGCGCCACTACGTCCACCCGCAGCCCCAGCTCCTGCGCCGTCTCGACGGTGCGCGGTCCGATCGCGGCCAGCACTGTCGACTCGTGCGGCTTGCCGGCGATGCCCACCAGGTTGCGCACGGTGGAGGAGGACGTGAACAGCACGGCGTCGAAACCGCCGCCCTTGAGCGCCTCGCGGATCTCCACTGGCGGGGGGGCCGCCCGCACCGTGCGGTACGCCGTGACGTCGTCCACCGCCCAGCCGCGCTCCTTCAGCCCGGCGACCAGGGTTTCGGTGGCGATGTCTGTCCGGGGCAGGAAGACCCGGTCGATCGGGTCGAGCTCAGGGTCGTAGTGCGCCCACTCCGCCAGCAGACCCTCGCTGGACTGCTCCCCGGAGGGCACCAGCTCGGGCCTGATTCCGACGGCCAGCAGCGCGTCCGCCGTGGCCGGCCCGAGGGCAGCCACCCGGACGCCGGCGAACGCTCGGGCGTCCAGCGCCAACTCCGCCAGCTTCTCCCAGACCGCCCGAACGGCATTGACCGAAGTGAACGCGATCCACTGGTAGCGGCCGGAGACCAGGCCCTTGATCGCCCGGTCTAAGGGGGCCGGCGTACGCGGCGGCTCCACCGAGATCGTCGGCACCTCGACCGGGGTGGCCCCCAGCGCGCGCAGCCGCGCGGACAGGGCGCCGGCCTGCTCCTTGGTCCGCGGCACCAGCACCGTCCAGCCGAACAGCGGCCGGGTCTCGAACCAGGACAGCCGTTCGCGCAGATCAACGGCCGCCCCCACCACGGTGACCGTGGATCCGCTCAGGCCGGCGCCGGTCACGTCCGCCTCCACCTGATCCAGCGTGGAGACCACCGTGCGCTGCAGCGCGGTGGTGCCCGCAGCGATGACCGCGACCGGCGTGTTGCCGGCTCGGCCCTGTTCGAGCAGCCGGGTCGCGGCCTTGCCGACCCCGCCGCAGTCGCCGAGCAGGACGACGGTACCGGTGCCGGTGCCGAGTGCCCGCCAGTCCGCGGCCTGGACCGGGTCCGCGCCGGCCGAGCAGGTGGCGCCGGCTACCGTCACGCTGCTGGCGGCGTCGGCGGCGGTGGGCGGCACCCCGGCGTACGCCGGCACCGCCAGCGCGGCGGACACCCCGGGAACCAGCTGCCACGACACCTTGGCACGGGCGAGGGCGTCGGCCTCGGCGGCTCCGGTGCCGAGCAGGAACGGGTCGCCGGGCAGCAGCCGGACGACCCGTCGACCGGCGCCGGCCAGCTCGACCAGCCTGCTAGCGACGTCTTGGTCCGTGGCCGGATCGGCGACATCGACGATTTCGGCGTCGGGCCGGCAGTGGTGCAGCACCGGCTCACACATCCGTCGGTCGGCTACGACCACGTCGGCTGCGCCGAGCAGCTCGGCGCCGCGCAAGGTCAACAGCTCAGAGTCTCCGGGGCCGGCCCCGACCAGGGCGACGGATCCCGGGCCGGTGGCCGGGCCATCGGTGCGGATGCTAGTCATGCGCTCTCCCGGCTGAAGTCGACGCTGACGTCGAGGCTGGAGTGGAGGCTGGAGTGGAGGCTGGAGCCAAAGTGGGTGCGCGACCGGCCCGCGCGGCAACCGCGGACGTTCCCCCCGACGCCAGCAGCGCAGCCGCCCCGCGGTCGAGCATTCGGGCCGCGAGCCGACGACCGAGCTCCTCGGGTGCGGCCGGCGGGCCGGTCGCGGACAGTCGGATCTCGGCCGAGCCGTCGATCGCCGTGACCACTGCCCGCAGGAAGATCTCCGGACCGTCGTCACCCTCGGCCACATCAGCGTAGGCGCCGACCGGCGCCGTACAGCCGGCTTCGAGCGTGGCGAGCAGCGCTCGCTCGGCTGCGACGGCCGCCCGGGAGTCGACGTGGTCGAGCGCCACCAGCGCCCGCAACAGGTCCTCGTCGGTGTCGTGCCCGACGCGGCACTCGACCGCGAGCGCACCCTGGGCCGGAGCCGGCAGCATCGACAGCGGGTCGAGGGTCTCGGTCACCGCACCCAGCCGTCCGAGGCGCTCCAGCCCGGCCCGAGCCAGCACGACCGCATCCAGCCGGCCGCCCGCCACCGCCGCCAGTCGGGTGTCGACGTTGCCCCGCACTCCCACGACGTCGAGTCCGAGCCCGAGCGCCCGCAGCTGGGCGGTACGCCGCGGCGACCCGGTGCCCACCCGCGCCCCCACCGGCAGTTCGCCCAGCGTCAACCCGTCCCGGGCTACCAGCGCGTCGCGGGCATCCGCCCGCGGCGGCACCGCCGCCAACCGCAAGCCGGCGGCCGGAGCCGTCGGCAGATCCTTGTAGGAGTGCACCGCCAGGTCGACCTCCCCGGCGAGCAGGGCGTCGCGGACGGCGGTGACGAAGACGCCGGTCCCACCGAGCTGGGCGATGGCGGCCGCCGAGCGATCGCCAACAGTGGTCACCGTGACCAGCTCCACCACCCGGCCGGTGCTGGCGGTGACGGCCGCCGCGACCGTCGCTGACTGCGTCCGGGCCAGCGCGCTGCCCCGGGTCCCCAGCCGCAGCGCCGGTGGCGTCACGACGCCGCCCCGAGGTCGGCGGAGCCGTCCGTCGCGGGCCAGGCCCCGCCGGCCGCGGTGTCGAGGTCCGCGGTCAGGCTGGCCTGGGACATCACCGAGGGCATAGCCGGGTTCAGGCCGAACAGCTCCCGCAGCGCGTCGGCGTAGGTGTGGCCGCCCGGAAATTCGGCCAGTTCCTGCACCCGCACCGTGGGCGCATGCAGCAGCTTGTCGACCACCCGGCGAACCGTGGTCGCAACCTCGGCGCGGGCGCGGGCGTCCAGGTCCGGCAACCGGGCGGACAGCCGGAGCAGCTCGGCGTCAACCACGTCGGCCGCCTTGGATCGCAGCGCGACCACTGTCGGAGCGACTTGAACCGCCCGCTGCCAGGCGAGGAAGACGCTGACCTCCTCGGCCACGATGCACCGCACCGCCTCCACCTCGCGACCGGCCTGCGCGGTAGCCAGGGCCGCGCGCATCGACTCCAGGTCGGTCAGCGTGACGCCCGACAGCGCGCGGACACTCGGGTCGATGTCGCGGGGCAGCGCCAGGTCGAGCAGGAACACCGGCCGCCCGGCGCGGGCGCGGATCGCCGCGGTGAGCACGTTTGCCGGCAGCGCCAGCCCGGTCGCGCCGGTGGCGGAGACCACGATGTCGGCCTCCGTAAGGGCCGCCGGCAGACCATCCAGGCCGATGGCGTGGCCGTCCAGGGTTGCCGCCAGCCGGGCGGCGTTGGCCGCGGTGCGGTTGGCCACCACGATCGACCCGGCGCCGGCGCGGCGCAGCGAGGCCCCGGCGAGCGCACCCATCGGGCCGGCGCCGATCAGCAGCACCGACCGGCCGGCGAGTGAGCCCAAAGCCGCGCTGCCCGTCTCCAGACCCAGGGCAACCAGCGAGGCTCCGGCTCGGTCGATCCCGGTTTCGGTGCGCGCTCGCTTGCCGACCCGAAGCGCATGCTGAAACATCTCGTGCAGCACCCGCCCGGTGGCCGCCTCCCGCCGGGCGACGCCGTACGCCGAGCGCAGCTGGCCGAGGATCTGCGCCTCACCGACGACCATGGAGTCCAGACCGCAGGCCACCGTGAACAGGTGCTGGACGGCCCGGTCCTCGTAGTGCACGTAGAGGTACTCGGACAGGGCCTCCAGCGGCAGTCCGTTGATCGTCGCCAACAGGTCGGAGATCTCGCCGACACCACCGTGGAACTTGTCCACGTCGGCGAAGACCTCGACCCGGTTGCAGGTGGAGAGCACGACCGCCTCCCGCACCGTGTGGCTGTCCCGCAGCGCGTGCAGCGCCTTCGGGACGTCGGCCGCCGTGATCGCCACCCGCTCGAGCACCCGGACCGGGGCGCTGTGGTGGCTCAGACCGACGACGAGGACACTCACGCGTGCACCGCCTGTCGCGGCCTGGGCGACGCGACCGGCGACCCGGTGG
>JADGOU010000228.1 GCA_017882835.1 Frankiaceae bacterium
GTGCTGGTGGCCGCGACGGTCGTTGCCTGCGCGCTCGGTCAGCTGGTGTCCTTCCTCGGGCACGTGCTGCTGGGTCGCGGTGACCGGCGGGCCGCACGTGCTTTGATGCGCACCGCGCTGCTCGTCGGCGCCGCGCCGGTGGTGGGGTTGACGGTGGCAGCTCTCATCACCGACGTACCGACACTGCGGCTCGGCGTCCTGGCCGCTTCCCAGGTCGAGTACCTGCTCGCGGCGACCGTGCTCATGGTCGTCAACGCCGACGTGCTGCTGCTGGCCATCCTCGCACCCGGGCTCGTCCTCTCCGGATTGGTGCTCAGCGGTGCGGTGGCCGATCTGCCGCCCGGGGTCGTGCTGGGCGGCCTCGGCCTGTGTCTGTGCGGTGCTGTGGCCGCTGCGTGGCTGCGGCTACGGCCGGCGGGCGCCCAGTCGGGGCGCCGGCTGCGGGACGCGATGGGCGGCGCGGAGCTGCCGGTGGCCGCCTGCTACTTCGGCTACGGAGGTTTCAGCGCCGCGCTGCTGTCGTTCGCCATCGTCGACGCCGTGACCGCCAGCGGTTCACCGACGGGCCCGACGGTGGCTTTCAGCATGCTGCCGCTGATCGCCAGTCTCGGCGGCGCCGACTGGCTGCAGTACCGGCTTCGCAGCCGGGCCAGCCACGCCATGCGCGACTCCGCGTCCATCGACGGGTTTGCCCGTCGGGCCCGCCGCGAACTGGTGCAGGCACTGTTCGCCTACGCCGGCATGCTCGCGGTGCTGAACAGCGCGCTGCTGGGCGGCCTCACGACGTGGGGGCGCCTCGATGGGGTGCTCACCCTGGACACGGCCGGCTACACGTTCCTGGGACTGGCTCTCTTCCTGAGCACGATCCTGATGTCGTGCGGGTTGCACGGTCTCATCGTGGCCGGCACCGGGACGGCGCTGGCGGTTGACGCCGGCTTGCGCTGGCCGCTGACGGGTGCGGGGGGGCCGATCCCGCTCGCCCTGGCCCACGTCGCGGTGTTCAGCCTGCTTCTCGCCTTCCTGCTGGCCGTGTCCGCGGTCGAGTTCGGTCGGCTGGCCAGGCATCGATGACGGTCTCGAAGCATTCTCCGACGCGGCCGGCGGCCCGGCGCGCAACGCCGGACCTACTGGTGCCCGCCTACTTCCACCCGGCGGTGGCCGCCGAGCAGTGGGAGCGCCTCGCCGACCCCGGGCAGCGCCTACGCCTGGTCGTGGTGAACGTGAACTCCGGCCCCGGAGATGTCGCCGACCCCGAATACATGTCGGTGGTGACCGCATTGCGAACCGCCGGGGTACGGCTTGCCGGGTACGTCGATTCCGCCTACGGCCGGCGTCCGGTAGCCGACGTGGCCGCCGACGTGCGGGCCTACCTGCAGCGATACCAGGTTTCCGGGGTCTTCCTGGACCAGACGAGCGCCGAATTCGCCGATCTGGACCTGTACGCCCAGTACGCGCTGACGGCGCGCTCCGCGGGAGCGTCTTTCGTGGTGCTCAATCCCGGCACCCATCCACATCCCGGATACGTCGACCTGGCGAATCTCACCGTGACCTTCGAGGGCCCGTGGGCGGCGTATCAGACCTTGGCAGTGCCCGACTGGGTGTATCAAAAACCTGCCCGGCGGCTCTGTCACCTCATCCATTCCGTACCGGCCGACGCCTTCGACGCCACCCTCGCCCTGGCGAGCCGGCGCAACGTGGGCACCGTGTTCCTCACCGACGGCCGGGGAGCCAACCCATGGGACCACTACCCGGCAGCCCTGACCGCGGCGATGGCCCGACTGGCGGCAGCGGTGCCGGCTCCGTGAACCGGTTGGCAGCGCCGGCGCGCGTCCTCGCGCTCGCCGTGCTGGCACTTGGGCTGGCCGGCTGTGCGGCCAACGGCAACGCCGCGTCCCCATCCCCGACCCCGGCCGGCTCACCGACCGCCTCCCGGACGCCCGCGCCGAGTCCGCGGTGGGCCCCGAGCCCGGGGACGACCTGGCAGTGGCAGCTCTCCGGCCCGCTGGACGACAGCGTCCCGGCCCAGATCTACGACGTGGACTTGTTCACCACCTCGACGGCGCAGGTCCAGCGGCTGCACGCGCTCGGCCGCCGGGTGATCTGCTATCTCGACGCCGGCTCGTCGGAGCCGGCCCGGCCAGACAGCGCCAGCTACCCGCCCGTGCTGCTGGGGCGGCCGCTGGACGGCTGGCCGGACGAGCACTGGCTCGACATCCGCCGGCTCGACCTGCTGGCACCGCTGATCGCAGCCCGGCTGGACCTGTGCGCGGCTAAGGGCTTCGACGGGGTGGAGCCGGACAACGTAGACGGCTTCGGCAACGACACCGGCTTCCCGCTGACCGCCGCGGACCAGGGTCGCTTCAACGCCCGGGTCGCCGAGTTGGCTCACCAGCGCGGGCTGGCCGTGGGCCTCAAGAACGACCTGGACCAGGTCGGCGAACTGCAGCCCGCATTCGACTTCGCCGTCAACGAGCAGTGCGTGCAGTACGACGAGTGCGACTCGCTGGCGCCGTTCGTTCGCGCCGGCAAGGCGGTGTTCCATGTCGAGTACGACCTGCCGACGGCACGCTTCTGCCCGATCACCGGGCCGCTGGGGTTCAGCTCGATGAAGAAGAACCTGAACCTGGACGCCGCCCGATGGCCCTGCTGAGGCGTGCCGGTGGAGATCCGCCGGGTCGATCGTGACAGGGTTTCCCGGTCACGCCACGTCGAGGAAGGGCACCGCCATGGCACCGCGCACGCGATCCGGCGCAGCAGCCGGGATCACCGTGATGGCCGCCGCGCTGACCCTGGCCGGGTGCGGCTCCAGCGGCAGTAGCAGCTCGAGTCCGACCCCGGCCACCCCGTCGGCCACCTCGAAGGCAACCTCGTCCGCCACCGCACCGGCCAGCAGCTCCGCGAGTGCGAGCACGACGGTGACGGCCACCGAAACTGACTTCGCCATCGCGCTCTCCCAGTCGACGTTCCACCCGGGCGCCTACACGTTCACCGTGGTCAACCAGGGCCAGGCTCCGCACAACCTGGCGATCCAGGGCCCGGGGATCCCGCAGGTGGTTTCCCAGACCGTGCAGAACGGCGCTACCACCAAGCTCACCGTGCAGCTGCAGGGTGGCTCCTACGAGCTGTGGTGCGCCGTGGACGCGCACAAGGACAAGGGGATGGACCTGACCATCGCCGTTGGGTGAGCATTTCCGCCAGCGGTGTGATTACAGTTGGCGTCGACACCGTCACACGGAGTCGACTGAGCCGCCGGTCGGATCAGCGCCTCCGCGACCAGATGCGGTGCATCCGAGAGGCGATGTGTGGCCGTGATGTGCTGGCGGAAGCGCCCCTGGCAACTGACCTCCACTCTCGCCGTCGCGGTCGGGCTGTTGGCCGCGTCGGCCACCCCAACGCTGGCGGCCACCGGGACCCCGGCGCCGGCCACCGGCTCGGCCGGCAGCGGACACACCGCCGGGGTGCCGCTGCAGTCGGTGCCGCCGGCGCCGACGCTGCCCACCCGCCCGCTCCCGGTCACCGGCGGCGCGCCGGCGCCGGCGCCGGCCGGGGTCTCCGCGGCGGCGCTGCCGGTCGGGGCCAGCATCGACCTGAAGGTGCTGGTCGTCTCTCGGACCGGCAGTGAGGTCGAGCTGCCGGCGGTCACCAAGACCCTGGACTACCTGGGTACGCCGTACGACGTCTACAACGCCGGTGGCCCGCCGGGCGGCCTGACCGCGGACAAGCTCGCCACCGGCAGCCACGCGCTGTACTCCGGCGTCATCCTCACCGACAGCTCGCTCGGGGTCACCGGCGGCGCGCTGAGTGGCCCCGAGCTGACCACGCTCACGTCGTACGAAGCCACGTTCGGCATCCGGCAGGTGACCTGGTACACCTTCCCGAACACCTACTATGGCTTCACCGGGACCCCCACCTCGACCACCGCCGCGACCCCCGCGACCTATACCGCCGCGGGGGCGACCCTCTTCAGCTACGTCAATGCCGCCAACCCGCTGACGATCTCCAACGCCACCACCTACCTGGCTCCGGCGGCCACCGACGCGAACACCACGCCGCTGCTTACAAACGGGGCCAACGCCCTGGCGCTGGTGCACACCTATCCGGCCGAGGGCAACCGGATGAACCTGGCGCTAACCTTCGACAGCAACGAGTTCCTCACCCACAACCTGGTGCTGGGCTACGGGCTGGTGAACTGGGTGAACGGCGGGCTCTACCTGGGTGAGCGGCACAGCTACCTGGAGCCGCAGCCGGACGACATCCTGCTGGCGTCGGGGGACAACACCTGGCCGGCGGGCACTTTGTGCACAACGAGCGTGGACAACCCGTCGCTGCCGACGTTTCGGATGTCCGGTACTGACCTGCAGAAGGCCGTCGACTGGCAGAAGACGGTGCAGGCCAATCCGGTGTCCGCACAGGTCGCGCTCGAGTGGCCGTTCAACGGGGACGGCACCACTGGCACCCCTACGGACACGCTGACCCCAGCGGTCAAGACGCTGCAGAGCAACTTCAAGTGGATCAGCCACACCTGGGACCACGAGAACCTCGACGCGATCGCGCATGATCCAGCGGTGCTCGAGCTGACGTACAACAATACGGCCGCGACGACCCTCGGCCTGATCAAGTTCAACTCCAGCCGCCTCATCACGCCGGACGTCTCCGGTCTGGACAACCCTGCGTTCCTGCAGGCCGCGAACGAGCAGGGCGTCCGGTTCCTGGTCTCCGACACCTCGATCAAGGGTCCAACGCCAAAGCGCAGCGGGGACAACCCGAGCCCGAACGCTGGTCGGTACAACCCGAGCCAGCCGGCCATCCTCGAGGTGCCGCGGCACCCGACGAACCTGTACTTCAACGTCACCGATCCGCCGGGGTGGCTGTCCGAGGACAACTGCCTCTACCCGACCGGCGCCAACGGCCACGTCGCTGACTACGCCGCCCTGCTGGACCGGGAGAGCGAGGTCCTGCTCGGCTACCTGCTGCGGGGCGACATGGACCCGTTGATGTTCCACCAGCCGAACGTCGCTGCGTATGACGGCA
>JADGOU010000229.1 GCA_017882835.1 Frankiaceae bacterium
ACCAAGCACAAGAAGGCGGTCGTCGACGCCCGGCGCGGCAAGCTGTTCGCCAAGTTGATCAAAACGATCGAGATGTCGGCACGGGCGGGCGGTGGCGACCCGGCCGGCAACCCCACGCTCGCCGACGCCATCGCGAAAGCGAAGTCGAACTCGGTGCCCAACGACAACATCGAGCGGGCCGTCAAGCGAGGTTCGGGCGAGCTCGGGGACGGGGCCAACTACGAGGCCATCACCTACGAGGGCTACGGACCCGGTGGCGTCGCCGTCCTGGTCGAGTGCCTGACCGACAACCGCAACCGGGCCGCATCCGAGGTCCGTACGGCGATGACCCGCAACGGCGGCACCATGGCCGACCCGGGCTCGGTCGCCTACCTGTTCAACCGCCGCGGCGTGGCACTGGTTGCGGGTGACGGCCTGACCGAGGACGACGTACTGGGCGCGGTGCTGGAGGCCGGCGCCGAGGAGGTCAACGACCTCGACGGGTCGTTCGAGGTGATCTCCGCGGCGGCCGACCTGCACGCGGTGCGGACAGCGCTCACCGACGCGGGCATCCCGGTGGAGTCCGCCGACATCAGCTGGCTGCCCTCGGTCAGCGTTCCGCTGGAGGACGACGCAGCGCGGCGGGTGCTGCGGCTGGTCGACGCCCTGGAAGATCTGGACGACGTCCAGAACGTGTGGGCCAACTTCGACGTCAGCGACGAGGTGTTGGAGTCGGTCAACTGACCCGGCGTGGTGCGGGGTTTTCGTCGGTCCTCGACTCTAGGCTAGTAGTCGAACGTCAGTTCGGCTGTCGCGCCCACCGGTGCGGCCCCGACATTGCGGAGGTGCGGGTGCGGGTGCTGGGCGTTGACCCTGGCCTCACGCGCTGCGGGCTGGGTGTCGTCGACGGTGCTCCGGGGCGGCGGTTGGAGCTGGTCGAGGTTGATGTCGTGCGGACGCCGGCGGTGGACGACGTCAGTCGGCGGTTGCTCGGTCTGGACGACGCAATCACCCTCTGGTTGCGACGGCACCGTCCCGACGCGGTGGCGGTGGAGCGGGTGTTCAGCCAGCACAACGTGCGCACGGTGATGGGTACGGCACAGGCCGCCGCGGTGGCCATGCTCGCCGCCGCCCGGGTTGGCCTCCCGGTCGCCCTGCACACCCCGAGCGAGGTGAAGGCGGCGGTGTCCGGCTCCGGGCGGGCGGACAAGGCTCAGGTGGCGACCATGGTGACCCGGCTGCTCCGGCTGCCGGCCACGCCCCAGCCGGCGGACGCCGCGGACGCGCTAGCGCTGGCGATCTGTCACCTCTGGCTGGCACCCCGGCAAGTGGCGTCATGATTGCGTCGGTGACTGGGCGAGTGGCGGTCGTGGCCGGCTCCGGCGCGGTGGTCGAGGTGGGCGGGGTCGGGCTGCTGGTGCAGTGCACGCCGGCGACGCTGTCGTCGCTGCGGGTCGGCGAGCCGGCCACGCTGCATACCAGCCTGGTGGTTCGGGAGGACGCGCTGACCCTCTACGGCTTCGCCGATGCCGACGAGCGGGCGACGTTCGAGCTGCTGCAGGCGGCCACCGGAGTGGGCCCGCGGCTGGCCCAGGCGGTGCTCGCCGTGCACCCACCTGCGGCGGTACGGCGGGCAGTTGCCACCGAGGACCTGGCTGCCCTAACACTCGTGCCCGGCATCGGGCGCAAGGGCGCCCAGCGGCTGATCCTCGAGCTTCGCGACCGGATCGGCGAGGTGGCCGAGGACGGCGGCTCAGGCGCGGCTTGGGATGCCGGTCTGCGAGCAGCCGGTGTACCGGCGTGGCGAGAACAGGTCCGCGATGCCCTTTGCGGGCTGGGCTACACGGTGCGGGAGGCGGACGAGGCGGTGGCGCGGGTGGAGCCGGCCGGGGTCGGCACGAATGGATCCACCCCCGATGGGGCGACCGGGGCCGGGACCGACGTCGACGTCGCGGCGCTGCTGCGCGCGGCGCTGGCCGTGCTGCGGCCGCGGTGAGGTCGCGATGACTGCCCCCGTGCCCGACGGGCCGGACCTGCCGGACGTGCCGGACGTGCCGGTGGCGGGGGAGCCGGATGGCCCGACCGCAGGCTCGACCGCAACCCCGCCCGCCACGCCGACGCCCGCAGACATCGTCTCGGTGGTGGCCTCCGGCGACGACCGGGCGTTCGAGGCCGGATTGCGCCCGCGCCAGCTCGCCGACTTCGTCGGCCAACAGCGGGTCCGGGAACAGGTCGCGCTGTTGCTGGAGAGCGCGCTGCGGCGCGGCCGGCCACCCGACCACGTGCTGCTCAGCGGGCCGCCAGGGCTCGGCAAGACCTCGTTGGCGATGATCCTGGCCGCCGAGCTCGGCGCCGCCATCCGGCTGACCAGCGGCCCGGCCATTGAGCGGGCCGGCGACCTGGTGGCCTTGCTGACGTCGCTGGCCCCGGGCGAGGTGCTGTTCATCGACGAGATCCACCGCATCGCCCGCCCCGCCGAGGAGTTGCTCTACGCCGCGATGGAGGACTTTCGGGTCGACGTCATGCTGGGCAAGGGCGCCGGCGCGACCGCCATCCCGCTCGACGTGGCCCCGTTTACCCTGGTCGGCGCGACGACCCGCGGCGGACTGCTGACCGGCCCGCTGCGCGACCGGTTCGGCTTCGTCGGCCACCTCGACTTCTACGCTCCCGCCGAGCTGGAACAGGTGTTAACCCGGTCCGCGCGGCTGCTCGGCGTACCGCTGCGTCCCGACGGCGGCGCAGAGATTGCCGGCCGGTCTCGCGGTACCCCGCGAGTCGCCAACCGACTGCTGCGCCGGGTGCGGGACTACGCCGAGGTGCGGGCCGACGGCATCGTCACCCGGGAGGTGGCCCGGGCGGCACTCGCGGTGTACGACGTGGACGAGCTCGGCCTGGACCGGCTCGACCGGGCCGTGCTCGAAGCCCTGGTCCGACGGTTCGGCGGCGGTCCGGTGGGCCTGTCCACCCTGGGGGTCGCCGTGGGAGAGGAACCGGAGACGGTCGAGGAAGTGGCCGAGCCGTTCCTGGTTCGGGAGGGGCTGCTCGCCCGAACGCCGCGCGGGCGGGTCGCCACCCCGCACGGTTGGCACCACCTCGGGTTGGCGCCGCCGGAACCCCGGCAGCCGGGACCGGCGTTGTTCGATCTGCCGGCGCCCGCAACCTAGACTTGTCTGACGGGCGGAGACTTGTCTGACAGGCGGAGACCCGCACCCGAACCTCTTCGTACGGCGATTTCCTCGGCACGACGCCGGGTGCGTCGCACCCGCGCAATCTGACCCCTGACCCCAAATCGCAAAGGCGATGCCCGTGGCTGGCACCGAAAACATCTTGTTGCTCGTCCTGCTCGCCGCCGCCTTCTACGTGCTGATCCTGCGACCGCAACGAACCCGCGCCCGCGCGCTGCGGGAGGTGCGTTCCAGCCTTGCGGTCGGCGCGGACGTCCTGACCACCGCCGGCATGTACGCCCGGGTCGCGGCGGTGGACGACGAGGACGGCACCGTGCTGCTGGAGATCGCGCCCGGGGTGACTGCCCGGTACCTGAAGGCGGCGGTCGGTCGCGTCGTGACGCCGGCGCCCACCGCTGCAGCCGGCGGAGCAACTCCGGCCTTCGGCACCGAATCGCTGGGTCAGGAGGCGGGGGACTCCGACGCCGACGGTGGCCCAGCTCCCACCTCGCGGCCCCCGAGCTGACGAGCGCCCATAATCGGCGAGGACCGGTCGGCCGTCCGCCTCGCGTCCCGACGACGGAAACGGAAGAGTAGGACCCGTGGCTTCAGCCCCAGCGCAACGCGTCGGGCGTTATCTGGCCGGCCTGCTCGTGGTCGTGGTCGCGGCGTACGGCCTGCTGTTCTGGAAGGGTTACACCCCCAAGCTTGGCCTAGACCTGCGCGGCGGGGTGAGCGTGATCCTTACGCCGAAGGTGGAAGGGGGCGGCCGGGTCTCCAGCGCTCAGCTACAGCAGGCGGTCGACATCATCCGGCAACGGGTCAACGGCGTCGGCGTGGCCGAGGCCGAGGTGGTCACCCAGGGCCAGAACATCGTCATCTCGGTGCCCGGCAAGGGGCGTGAGGTGGTGCAACAGCTCGGCAGCACCGCCCAGCTGCGCTTCCGCGAAGTGATCCAGGAGACGCCGACCGGCCCCGCTGTCGCGCCGTCTGCCGTCCCCGCGCCGGGTACGCCCGCGCCCACCGCACCGACGCCCGTGCCCACCGCACCGACGCCAGCGCCGTCGGGCGCCACGCCAGCGCCGTCGGGCGCCACGCCAGCGCCGTCGGGCGCCACGCCAGCGCCGTCGGGCGCCACGCCAAGCCCGCAGGGCCGCGCCCTGAGCGGTGCGTTGCTCGACACCGCTCCACCCGCGTCAACTGCCCCGGCCGCTCCCGACGTACCGACCCCGACGCCAGCCGCTGCGGCTCCCGCTACCCCGACGCCGGCCGACGCCAGCCCGCCGCCGCCGGGGGCAGCGACCGACCCGCTCGCCGTCGCTTTCGCCGCCCTGGACTGCTCCCAGCCGGCGAACCGGCAGGGCAACAGCAGCGTGGACAAGCCGACCGACGAGACCGTGGCGTGCGACCGGGACGGCAAGGCCAAGTACCTGCTCGCGCCGGCGACCGTGGTCGGCACGGACGTCAAGGGCGCCACCGCTCGGCTGGACCCCGCCGGCACGAACCAATGGCAGGTTGGCGTCACCTTCACCAGTGGTGGGCAGAAGAAGTTCACCGACCTGACCGCCGCGACCGTCGGCAAGCAGGTGGCCATCGTGCTCGACGGCGTGGTCATCAGCGCCCCGGTGATCCAGAACACTATCCCGGGCGACGCTCAGATCACCGGCAACTTCAGCAAGGACGAGGCGCAGAACCTCGCTAACGTCTTGAAGTACGGCGCGCTGCCGCTGACCTTCACTACTTCCCAGGCCGAGGTGGTCTCGCCGACCCTGGGCACCGACCAACTGCACGCCGGCCTGCTCGCCGGCGGCATCGGGCTAGCGCTCGTGGTGCTCTACTCGCTGCTGTACTACCGCGGCCT
>JADGOU010000230.1 GCA_017882835.1 Frankiaceae bacterium
GAACACCACGCCGTATACCGAGCCGTCCGGCGCCAGCAGCGGCCCGCCGGAGTTGCCCGGGCGGACGACGGCGCGCAGGGCATAGACCTCGCGGGTGACGGTGCGGTCCTGGTAGATGTTCGGGCCCCGAACCTGCTCCCGGGACCGGACCCGGGCGGCCACGGCGGTGAACGGGCCGCCCAGGGGATAGCCGGCGACCACGGCGCTGTCGTTGCTCGCGGCCACGCCGGCGAAGGCCAGCGCCGGCCGACCCAGACCGGGGACCGCCAGCACGGCGACGTCCCGGTCGGCGTCGAAGAGCACGACCCGGGCGGGCATCGTCCGCGTACCGACCTGCACCTTGGGTGCCTCCACCCCGGCGACCACATGGGCGTTGGTCATCACCCGCTCCGGGGCGTAGACGAAGCCGCTGCCCTCCAGCTGCCGCGAGCACGTCCGGGCGTTTCCAGTGATCTTGAGTACGTCGTCCCTGGCCGACTGCACCGCGCGGCTGCCCAGCACGGCTTCATCGGGCACCGCCGCCGGCGCGGCCGGGGGACGGCCGATCCCGCCAAAGATCTCCGGCAGTCCCTGCCGGTCGACCAACCGACGAAACGAGGAGAACCACAGCCGGGCATCGGCCGGCATGACGGCATCCACCGCGGTCAGCACCCGCGACTGGCGAATCTGCCGAACCAACTCCGGTAACGGCGAGCTCACCACCACGGTGGCGAGCAGCCACGCGACCACCAGCACCACGGTGGCGGACAGGACCGCCCCGCCGGCGGAGTCCAGCACCCGCACCGGCGACCAGGTCAGGCGCCGGCGCACGGCCGCACCCAGCGCCGTGGCGACCACGTGCCCCACCGCCGCCGCCACGAGCACTATTGCCAGCGCGACCAACGGCCGGGCGGTCGTCCCGGCGACGGAGCCGGCGAAGGCCGTGGCCAGCCGCATGCCCAGCAGGGCGCCGCCGGCAAGACCGACGAAAGCGAGCACGCCGAGCAGCAGACCCCGGCGGTAGCCGGCCAGAGCCGAGAGGACGACGGCGCCGATGAGCACGACGTCGAGTACGTCCCCAGACACGCCCAAAGCCTACGGGCGCGGTGGCAGCTACCTGCGCATCGCAGTAGGTGTGGCGCCGCTGCCCGCCAGCGGCACTGCGCCCGGCGGCAACTGCGGCCAGCTACGGCGAGGTCGAGGTGGCGCTGGGCGTTTGCGCCGGAGCTGCCGAGCGGCTCGGCGTCGGACTCGGCCCGGACGCCTGACCGGAGGGCGAAGCCGGCGTCGAGGTGCGCGCGCCCGGACTGGGCGACGCGGACGGGGCCGGGCTGGTCGGCGACGGCGAGCGGGGTGTCTCGCTCGGCGTGGGTGTCGGCGTCCGACGGACCGGCGTGGGGACCGGTGAGACGATGACCGGAACGGAGGTTGTGACTGCAGGTACCGGTACCGGTTCCGGCCGGACGCCGAGGTAGAGCGCGAGTGTGGCCACGAAGAGGACGACGAGCGCGATCGTCGAGGGTCTAAACCGCTCGATCACGGCTGGGCGCCGGTCGGCTGGGCCGTGTCAAGGTCCGTGGGGATGATGATGCCCTCGCGCCGGAACGCGCCCGCGATGCCTGCCCGGAGGTCCCGGCCGACGTCGAACTGCTTGCCCGGCAGGCAGCGGGCCACCACCCGGATCCGGAACTCGTCCACCTCGATGCTCTCCACCCCCATCACCGTCGGCGGGTCCAGCAGCAGCGGGCGCAGCTCGGGGTCGGCGTAGGCGTCGATGCCGACCTGATGCAGGATCTCGGTCGCCCGGCCCACGTCCACGGTGGCGGGGATCGGTACGTCGATCACCGCCCGGGCCCAGTCGCGGGAGAGGTTGGTGACCTGGGCGACCTGGCCGTTAGGCACGATGATCACCTCGCCGTCGACCGACCGCAGCCGGGTGATCCGCAGCGTCACGTCCTCGACCGTCCCGGTCGCCGCGGTGGCGACCCCGACGGCGGAGATGCGGATCACATCACCGAACCCGTACTGGCGCTCGGCGATGATGAAGAAGCCGGCCAGGATGTCCTGCACGATCCGCTGCGCGCCGAACCCGAGCGCCACCCCGACCACGGTCGCCGGCGCCACTAGCCCGTTGATGGGGATGTTCAGCCGGACCACAATCAGCACCGCGGTCACGCAGTAAATCAAGACCAGGGTGACCCAGGTCAACACCTGGATCAAGGCGTGCCGGTGCTTTGCCGCCTCGGACCGCACCAAGGCATCGGTGCTGTCGTCGCGGGCGTCGATCCGCTCGGTGAGGCGCCGCCCGGCCCAGGTCGCGATCCGGGTCAGCAGCACCGCGCCGATGACGAACAGCACGATCTCGAGACCGTTGCCGCGCGCCCACCGGCTGGCGTCGGTCAACGGGGCGATGGCGAGGAACATCGGGTCCGAGTATGGCTGTCCGGTGCGGCACGCAACCGGGCAGGGTGGCGACCCGTTGCCGGCCCCGTCATACCAGGCAAGTGCGCCGCGGGTTACCGCACGACGAAGGCGCCGGTCATCCCCATCCGCTCGTGGTAGGTGCAGACGAACGGCACCGAGCCCGGCTGGGCCAAGGTGAATCGCAGCGTCGCACTCTGTCCGCCGTCGAGGAAGTCGACCGCCGCCCCGGGTACGCCGCGGGCGACCAGGTTGTGCGGCACCTTGCCGACGTTGCGGACCGTGACCTCGATCGGCCCGGGGCTCACCTGCACGGTCGCGGGGACGAACGTGTAGTTGTCGTTGGCCGCAATAGTGATCCGGGCGATGCCGTCGCTGCCCCTCGTCGCCACCGCGGTCGACCCGGTCGCCGACCCGGCGGCCGGTTTGCCCCCGGTCGAGCCGCCCCCGCAGCCGGCAACCGCGGCGGCCAGGACGGCAGCGAGCACACCAACCAACAGGGCGCGGCGGACGGCGGTCAGGCGGGTCAAACGCATCTGGGGTCCCTTCATGAAAGTGGCGCCGTCACGGCACTGGTGGCTGCACCTGGACGCTGGCGACGGCGTTCGTCGAAGCCCGGGTCCGCGCCGCCAAGGCGATCGTTTCGGGATCGAGCTCACGCACCCGGGAGGCGTCCCACGGCCGCTCCCAGCCGCCGAGCGCCAGCAGCCGGTCGACCAGGCCGGCGGTGAAGCCCCAGACCAACATGTCGCCGACCTGGAATGCCGGCCCGATCCAGCCGCTGGGGTGGCGCACCCGAACTCGCGCGGCCGGATCGGCGAGCTCGGCGATCGGGACCCGCCGCACCGCCGCGACCTCGGTGGGGTCGGCGGCGTAGACCGGATGCGGCGTGTGCCACCAGGACAGCACCGGCACCACGACGTACCCGGACGGCGGCAGCCAGAGCGCGGGCAAGGTCGTGATCACCTGGGTAGCGGTCCGGTCCAGCCCGACCTCCTCGGTCGCCTCCCGCAGGGCGGTGTCCACGGCATCGGTGTCGGCCGGGTCGGCGCCGCCGCCGGGGAACGCCGGCTGACCGGCATGGCTGCGCATCGTGGTCGCCCGCTCTATCAGCAACAGGTCCGGACCCGCGGCCCCCTCGCCGAGCAGGATCAGCACCGCCGATGCCCGGCCGCCCTCGTCCGGCGGCAGAAAACGGCCGAACTCCTCCGGCCGCACCGACCGAGCCGCGGCGGCCAGCGGCCGCAGCCACGGTGGCAGCTCTCGGCCGGGTGCGTCCGGGCCACCCGTGGGGTTCACAGCGCCACGCCGAGCCGCTCGGCGACCAGCTGGCGCAGTGCCGGCTGGGTCAGGGCGGGCCCCTGGTAGACGCCTGCCACCGAGCCGTCGCCGCGGACCAAGACCGTCACCGGCAGGGCCGGCGGCACGCGCAGCCGCGCCAGCAGCTCGCCGTCGTCGTCGCGCACCGAGGGGTAGCGCACCGCGGTCTCCTGCACCGTCTGCCGCCAGCCGTCGCCGCCGTCCTTGGTCAAGACGCCAAGGAAGCGCAGCCGGGGGCCGGCGGAGTCGGCCACCGCCTGCAGGCTCGGCAGCTCCTGCTGGCACGGCGTACACCAGCTGGCCCACAGATTGATCACGGTGGGGGTGCCGGCCGGCACCGCGGGCAGCCGCTCGCTGCCGGCGACGCCCAGTCGGGGCAGCGTCAGGTCCGGCAGCGTGGCGAGCGCCAGCCCGGTCGCGGTCGCGGACGAGGTCGGCCGGCCCGCGGTCGAACCGGCGGTCGCCGGTGCCGAAGCCCCGGCAGCGCAGCCGGCGACGAGCACGCCGGCCAGCGCGGCCGCCATGACCCCCGGCATCCGCCGCCTGCGCCACCTCACGACGCCGTCACCTGCTCCGGCGTCTTGACCAGCCGGAGCGCCACTTCCGGGTCGGTCGGCCCAACGCCGTACGACGGGCAGAATCGCGCGATGGCGCACGCGCCACAGGCCGGTCGCCGGGCATGGCAGACCCGCCGCCCGTGCCAGATCACCCGATGCGAGAGCACAGTCGCGTCCCGGTACGGGATCAGGCCGAGCACGTCCTGCTCGACCCGCAAAGGGTCGTCTGCGGTGGTCCAGCCCAACCGGCGGGCCAGCCGGCCGAAGTGGGTGTCCACGGTCAGCCCCGGTACGGCGAACGCGTCGCCCAGCACGACGTTGGCGGTCTTGCGGCCGATGCCGGGCAGGGTGACCAGGTCCTCCAGCCGACCGGGCACCTCGCCGTCGAAGCGTTCGCACAGCTGCTGGCCGAGCCGGATCAAGTTGTTGGTCTTGGCCCGGAAGAAGCCGGTCGGACGGATCAGCTCCTCCAGCTCGGTCCGGTCGGCGGCGGCGTAGTCAGCCGCGGTGCGGTAGCGCGCGAACACCGCCGGGGTGACCTCGTTGACCCGGCGGTCGGTGCACTGGGCGGAGAGGACGGTTGCGACCACCAGCTCCAGCGGCGAGCGGAAGTTCAGCTCGCAGTGGGCGTCGGGGTAGAGCAAGCCGAGCTCGCGAAGGACCCGGCGGGCTCGACGTACCAGGGCCAGTCGAGTTTCCACCGCCACCGAGCCGCCACCGA
>JADGOU010000231.1 GCA_017882835.1 Frankiaceae bacterium
GGGTACCTGGAACGCCACCGGCCGCAGCGGTACCGCCGATCAGTCCTCGGCGGCGGAGCAGCTGGCCGCGGCCCAGGAGCTGTATGCGCAGCGCGGCGCCGCGCCCTGGCCGGTCTGCGGCAAGTACCTCAGTGGTGGCAGCACGGCCTCGACCGCCAGCCGCAGCGTTAGCCGCGCCCCGGTGGCGTCCGCCCCGGTGGCGTCCGCCCCGACCAAGGCCACTACCTCCACCCAGAAGGCACCTGCCCCCAAGGCCAGTTCCTCCACTTCCGCTGGCGTGGCCTATCTGAGCCAGCGCTACATCGGCACCGACCGCGCCGACGTCAGGACGCTGCAGCAGAAGCTCGTCGCCAAGGGCTACGCAATCGCCGTGGACGGTCGCTACGGTCCGCAGACCGAGGGCGCCGTGCGCGGCTTCCAAGAGGCCGCCCACATCCAGGTCGACGGCATCGCCGGACCGCAGACCCAGCACGCCTGCGGCATGATCTAGACGTTCATCGCCTCGTGGGCCGGCCCTCTTTCGAGTTAATGGGGGCCGGCCCGCTGGCGTCCGGAACGGCGGAGCAGCAGCACGGTGGCGGCCGGCCAGATCCACGCGAGGTCACTGGGACCGCCGGCCCCGGTGCACGGCTGACGCCGCTCCATCTGCAGCAGCGGGTAGTCTGCTGGCCGGGCATGGGCCAGGATGGCGGCATGATTATGCCTGAGAACCTGCTCGGTGGACCACCACCAATTCTACTGTCCGACGAGCCGGCGGCGCGGGAAGCCCTCGACGCCGGCAATGACCCGACCGAGGTGGCCGCCCAGCACCCCACCTCGTCGGCGGCGTGGGCGGCGCTGGCGGACCGGGCCTTCGCGGCCGGTCGGCCGGTCGAGTCCTACGCCTATGCCCGCGTCGGCTATCACCGCGGGCTGGACGCGCTGCGGCGGGCGGGGTGGAAGGGCGCCGGCCCGGTGCCCTGGTCGCACGCCCCCAACCGCGGCTTCCTGCGGGCGCTGCACGCGCTCGGCCGGGCGGCGGCCGCGATCGGCGAGCAGGACGAGGCGCAACGGTGTGCGACGTTCCTGCGCGACAGCGACCCGGAGGCCGCGCGCACCCTCGGCGACTGAGCGGCACCGGACTAGCCGGCCGCAGCGCCGCTGGACCGCAGCGCCGCCGGACCGGCAACTTGGGCCGCTGGCTCAGCCTGACCGGGTCGGCCAGCGCATCCCCCGGGCCGCAGCCCCCGAGATGCCGGCCATCCGGCCGCCCATGTCCTCGACGAACTTCTTGATGCCGTCGGTCGAGGCTGCGATGCCGGCGATCGTCGCCTGGGAGTCGAGGATCCCGGTCAGTATCGGCAGTAGTTCGTGCTGCAAGCGGCGCAGGGCGTCCGGGACCTCGTCGACCAACGGGTTCTCCATCAGGGCCGCCAGCCGCTGCATGCCCGGCACCATCATCCGCACCGGCTGCTCCAGTTCGGTCACCAGCCCGTCCAGCCGAGCCGTCACCCGCTGCACCGCCAGGGCGGTGTCGCGAGCCTGGTTCGCGGTGTCGGCGAAAGTGCGCAGGGACCGGTTGAGCGCCACCAGGATGCCGGGCAGGGCAGCCAGCGCCTCGGTCTGCGCCTGGAGTACGGCGATCAGGTCGGATACGCCTGGCAGCCGTGGCATGCCCGCAGCCTAGTGCCGTCGACTTGTCGGTAGCCTACCCGCGCGAACGTACACGCGGGTCGACCCGGCTCGGCGCAGTCTGCCAAAGGAGAACCGGATGCCCGCAGTGGTGCTCGTCGGCGCCCAGTGGGGGGACGAGGGCAAGGGCAAGGCCACCGACCTGCTGGGCGGCAGCGTTGACTACGTGGTCCGCTACCAGGGCGGCAACAACGCCGGGCACACCGTCGTCCTGGGCGCCGAGACCTACGCCCTGCACATCGTGCCCAGTGGGGTGCTGTCGCCGGACGCCGTACCGGTGATCGGCAACGGCGTGGTCATCGACCCCGGCGTGCTGATCGGAGAGATGGCTGGCCTGGAGGCCCGCGGGGTGTCCTGCGCCCGCCTGGTGATCAGCGCCGACGCGCACCTGATCATGCCGCACCACCGCGCGCTGGACCGGGTGACCGAGCGCTACCTGGGCAGGAGCCGGATCGGTACGACGGGGCGCGGGATCGGCCCGGCGTACGGCGACAAGATCGCCCGGATGGGCATCCGGGTCCAGGACCTGCTCGACCCCGGCATCTTCCGGCAGAAGCTCGAGCTGGCGCTGCGGGAGAAGAACCAGATGCTCGCCAAGGTTTACAACCGGCGGGCGATCGACGTCTCGGCTGTCTGCGAGGAGTACGCCGGCTTTGCCGAGCGGCTGGCACCGCACATCGCCGATACCTCGCTGGTGCTCAACCGCGCCCTGGCCGCCGGCAAGGTGGTGCTGCTGGAGGGCTCGCAGGGCACGCTGCTCGACGTCGACCACGGCACGTATCCGTTCGTCACGTCCTCGAACCCCACCGCGGGCGGTGCCTGCGCCGGCTCCGGCATCGGCCCGACCCGGATCAGCCGGGTGGTTGCCATCATCAAGGCGTACACGACCCGAGTGGGCTCCGGGCCGTTCCCGACCGAGCTCGACGACGAGGTGGGGGAGCGGCTGCGCTCCGAGGGCGGAGAGTTCGGGGTCACCACCGGTCGGTCCCGGCGCACCGGCTGGTACGACGCGGTGATCGCCCGGTACGCCGCCCGGGTGAACGGCGCGACCGACTTCTTCCTGACCAAGCTCGACGTACTGTCCGGTTTCGAGCGGATCCCGGTCTGCGTCGGCTACCGAGTGGGCGACACGACCTACGACGAGATGCCGATGGACCAGACCTCGTTCCACAAGGCGCTGCCGGTCTACGAGCAGCTGCCGGGGTGGTCGGACGACATCACCGGCGTGACGTCGTTCGCCGCGCTGCCGCCCAACGCCCGGGCCTACGTGCGCGCGTTGGAGCAGATGTCCGGCGCGCCGATTAGCGCGATCGGCGTCGGCCCTGGCCGCGACCAGACGCTGTTGCTGCGCGACCTACTCTAGCGTGCGCGCGGCTTTCTGAAGCGGCCGCGGCCAGCCCCAGCACCCCCGCGACCAGCCCCACGACCCCGTCCGCGCCGCCCTCAGCCCACCTGCGCCGCCCTCGCCCGCCGATGTTGAGCACACGTGCGTATCCCGCGCGTTGATAGCCACATACGCTCAACATCGGCGCATCTTGGGCGGCGAGTCGGGGGAGTACGGCGGGGGCAGATGGTGAGCCGCGGCCGGCGGTGCGGGTGTCGGTGGTGGGCGGACCGGGGAGGTATCCCACAGTTCTTATCGACGCTGGAGGAGACCCACCGTGCCCTGGATCCTGCGAGCCCTCGCCGTGACGCTGGGACCGCGGCTCGTGCGCAACTACCTGAACAAGCGGCAGACCGCTGGCGGGACGTCGGCCGGACCCGGCGCTCCCGTCTCGACCGGCAGCGCCAAACCGCCGCTGCGAGTGCCGTCCCGTCGGCTGCGGTAAGCCACGCGCCGCGCTGCGGCGGCCGCCGGCGGCCAGGACCGCCCGGGACGTTAACGTGGCGGCGTCATGAAGGTCCTCGTCGTCGGCTCTGGTGCGCGCGAGCATGCGCTCTGCCGCGCGCTGCGTCGTGACCCCGCCGTCGACGCGCTGGTCTGTGCCCCGGGCAACGCCGGCACCGCCACCCTCGCCGACACCCGGCCGCTCGACGTGGCCGCCCCAGCTGCCGTCGCCGGCCTGGCGGCGGAGGCTGCCGTCGACCTGGTCGTGATCGGCCCCGAGGTGCCGCTGGTCAACGGAGCCGCCGACGCCTGTCGGGCGGCCGGGATCGCCACCTTCGGCCCGTCGGCGGCGGCCGCGCAGATCGAGGGCTCCAAGTCCTTCGCCAAGGACGTGATGGCCGCCGCCGGCATTCCCACCGCCGCCGCCCGTACCTGCGCCACCGAGATCGAGGTCGCCGCCGCGCTGGCCGATTTCGGGCCGCCGTACGTCGTGAAGGATGACGGGCTCGCGGCCGGCAAGGGCGTCGTGGTGACCACGGACCGGGATGCCGCGCTCGCGCACGCGGCGCGCCGACCCCGGGTCGTGGTCGAGCAGTACCTGGCCGGCCCGGAGGTGTCGCTGTTCGCGGTCACCGACGGGCGCACGGTCTCCCCGCTGCTGCCCGCGCAGGACTTCAAGCGGGTCGGCGACGGGGACACCGGACCGAACACCGGCGGCATGGGCGCCTACGCCCCGCTGCCCTGGGCGCCGCCGGGGTTGGTCGACCACGTGACCGCCACCGTGCTGCAGCCGACCGTCGACGAGATGGCCCGTCGAGGCACGCCGTACGCCGGGTTGCTCTACGCCGGCCTCGTCCTGACCAGCGCCGGCGTCAAGGTCATCGAGTTCAACGCCCGCTTCGGCGACCCGGAGACCCAGGTCGTGCTGGCCCTGCTCGATTCCCCCCTGGCCGGCATGCTGCACGCCGCGGCGACCGGCGCCCTGGCCGAGCATCCGCCGCCGCGCTGGCGACCGGACGCTGCGATCACGGTGGTGGTGGCGGCCGAGGGCTACCCGGGTACGCCGCGCACCGGCGACCCAATCGGCGGCCTGGAGGCGGCGGCAGCCGTTCCCGGCGTCGACGTGCTGCACGCTGGCACCGCCTGGCGCGACGGTGCGGTGGTGTCGGCTGGCGGCCGGGTGCTCTCCGTGACCGCCATCGGGGCGGACCTCGCCCACGCCAGGACTGCGGCGTACGCCGCAGTCGACTACATCAGCCTGCGCGGCAGCTTCCATCGCCGGGACATCGCCGAGCGGGCCGCAGCGGGAGCGACCACTCCGGCGGTGGCCCCCCGGTGATCGAGCGGTACACGTTGCCGGCGATGGGCCGGGTGTGGAGCGAGGCCCACAAGTACGAGGTGTGGGCCGCCGTCGAGACGCTGGTACTGGAGGCGCATGTCGAGGGCGGCAGCGTGCCGGCCGAGGCGCTGGCGCCGGTGCGCGCCGCGGCGCCGCCGA
>JADGOU010000232.1 GCA_017882835.1 Frankiaceae bacterium
CTGGCTGCCGTTCGTGCCCGGACCAGCGTTCGCCATCGCCAGTGTGCCCGCGGGGTAGGTCGCGCCGGTCAGGTTCTCATCGGCGAACTGGTATCCGGGGCCGCCCGAGCCGGAACCGGCCGGGTCGCCGCACTGCAGCACGAAGATGCCTTGGGTCGTCAACCGGTGGCAGGGCGTGCCGTCGAAGTACCCTCTCCCGGCGAGGTAACGGAACGAGTTCACCGTGCACGGCGCCTGCGCGGTGGCCAGATCGGCCGTCACCGGCCCGCTCGACAGCGTGATCGTGGCGACGTACGGCGTGGTGCGGTCCACGCCGTCCGCGGGCGGCACGCCGACATCCTTGGCCGCCGGCTTGGGTGCCTTCGGGTAGGCGCAGCCGCCCGGAGTCGCCGCGGCGTTCGCGGCCGCAGCCTGGTTCGTCGTCTTGCTGGACTTCCCGCCGCGGGTGGCCAGATAGGTGATCGAACCCAACACCAGCAGTACGGCGACCACGCTGGCGGCGATGGACAGGCGCCGCTGCCGCCGGCGGCGAAGGGCGGTGCGGCGGGCCGCCTTCCGCTCCAGTCGCTGCCGGGCTAACTCTCGCTCTCGCTTGCTGCCCGCCACGGCTTCGAGTCTAGGGCGGGTGCACGCCCGGTACGCTGTGAGCCGGGCCGAAGGGCCGCCGTGTCGAGATAGCCCGAGGGCCGAGATGCCCCGAGGGCCGAGATAGCCCGAGGATCGAGATGCCCCGAGGGCCGAGATAGCCCGAGGATCAAGAAAGAGGCCGCGCGTGCTCGTCGCCGGGTTTCCTGCCGGCTCGTTCGGCACCAACTGCTACGTCGTTGCCCCGGCCCCTGGCGAGCAGTGCGTCGTCATCGACCCCGGGCAAGACGCGGTCGACGGCGTCGAGGAGATCCTGGCCGAGCACCGACTGCACCCGGTCGCCGTGTTGCTCACGCACGGCCACATCGACCACATCTGGTCGGTGGCGCCAGTGTGCGGCGCGCACGACGTACCGGCCTATATCCACCCGGCCGACCGCGACCTGCTCAGCGACCCGGCCAAGGGGTTTTCGCTGCTGGCCGGCCAGGACCTGTTTGGCGGGCTGAAGTTCATCGAGCCGGACGAGGTCCGCGAACTGCCCGCCGCCGGCTCGCTGGAGATCGCCGGGCTGCGGTTCACCGTCGACCTCGCGCCCGGCCACACGCCCGGGTCGATCACGTTCTCCGTGCCCGGCCCCGAGTCGGCGGACGAGGTCGGCGCGCCGGTGATGTTCTCCGGAGACCTGCTCTTCGCCGGCTCGATCGGGCGCACCGACCTGCCGGGCGGCGACTACGGCGAGATGATGCGCTCGCTGGCCCGGGTCTGCCTGCCGCGGCCGGACGAGACTGCGGTTCTCTCCGGGCACGGTCCGGTCACCACCATCGGCCGGGAGCGGGCGACCAACCCGTACCTGCGCGAGGCGGCCCTGGTCGCCGCCGGCGCTCCGCCGCACGGCGACGGCCCGCACCAGGGGCTGTAGCGCGTGCCGTTCACCGCACCCAAGGGCACCTACGACGTCCTGCCGCCGGACTCGGCGTGGTTCTTGGCCGTCCGCGACGCTCTGGTCGCGCCCGCCCGCCGGGCCGGCTACGGCTACCTGGAGACGCCGGCGTTTGAGGAGACCGGCCTGTTCGAGCGCGGGGTCGGTGAGTCGACCGACGTCGTCACCAAGGAGATGTACACCTTTGCGGACAAGGGTGGCCGCTCGCTGACGCTGCGCCCGGAAGGGACCGCCAGCGTCGTGCGCGCCGTCACCGAGCACGGCCTGGAGCGGGGGCAGCTGCCGGTCAAGGTCTTCTACGCCGGGCCGATGTTCCGCTACGAACGGCCGCAGTCCGGCCGCTTCCGGCAGTTCCAGCAGGTCGGCGTGGAGGCGCTGGGCCTCGACGACCCTGCGCTGGACGCGGAGATCGTGGCGCTGGCCGTCCACGCCTTCGCCGAGCTCGGCCTGACCGAGGTACGGCTGCTGCTGAACTCCATCGGCGACGGGGCATGTCGCCCGGCGTACGTCGAGCAGCTCCGGCAGTTTCTGCGCACGGTCAGCGCCGAGCTGGACCCGGACACCCGGCAGCGGGTCGAGCTCAACTCACTGCGGGTGCTTGACGACAAGCGCCCCGAGGTGCAGGAGCGGTTGGCGGACGCGCCGCTGATCACTGACCACCTGTGCCCGGGCTGCCAGGAGCACTACGACGCCGTCCGCGGCCACCTGGGCGACCTCGGCATCGTCTGGACGGAGACGCCGCGGCTGGTCCGGGGCCTGGACTACTACCGGCGGACCACTTTCGAGCTCCAGCACGCCGGCCTGGGCGCGCAGTCGGCGGTGGGCGGCGGTGGCCGGTACGACGGGCTGTCCGAGGACATCGGTGGCCCGCCGCTGCCCGGCATCGGCTGGGCGTTGGGCATCGAGCGAACGCTGCTGGCCTTGGACGCCGAGGGGGTGCGGCCGGCGGTGCCCGCGCGCTGCCAGGTCTTCGTCGTACCGCTGGGAGCCGAGGCCAAGCGGGCGGCGCTGCGGCTCGCGGACGATCTGCGCGGCCGCGGGGTCGCCGCCGATCTGGCCTACGGCAACCGGGGGCTCAAGGGCGCGATGAAGGCCGCCGACCGGTCCGGGGCGAGCTACGCCGTCGTGCTCGGCGACCGCGACCTGGCGGCCGGCGTGGGCCAGCTCAAGGACCTGACCAGCGGGAAGCAGCACGCCGTGGCGCTGGCCGACATCGGGGCCGAGATCGCCTGCCGGCTCGGAGGTCAGCCGTGATCCGCACGCACCCCGCGGGCGGGCTACGGCCGGAGCACGCTGGCCAGAGCGTCGTGCTCGCCGGCTGGGTAGCCCGCCGCCGCGACCACGGCGGCGTCGTGTTCGTCGACCTGCGCGACGCCAGCGGTGTCGTCCAAGTCGTCTTCCGCGAGGCGGTGCCCGAGGACCCGCTGAGCCAGGCGGCGCACGAGTTGCGGGCGGAGTACTGCGTCCGAGTGGACGGCACCGTCGAGATCCGCCCGGCCGGCAACGCCAACCCGGAGCTACCGACCGGCGAGATCGAGGTAACGGCGAGTCGCCTCGAAGTGCTCTCGGTGGCCGAGCCGCTGCCGTTCCCGGTGGAGGGCTCGGCCGGGGAGATCGCCGAGGAGGCCCGGCTGCGCTGGCGCTACCTGGACCTGCGCCGGCTCGGTCCGGCCCGCGCGCTGCGGCTGCGCGCGCAGGCCACCCGAGTGATCCGGGGGGTGATGGACGCTCACGGCTTCCTTGACATCGAGACGCCGTACCTCACCCGATCCACCCCGGAGGGCGCGCGCGACTTCCTCGTGCCGGTGCGCTTGCAGCCCGGCAGCTGGTACGCGCTGCCGCAGTCCCCCCAGCTGTTCAAGCAGCTGCTCATGGTCGCCGGGCTGGAGCGCTACTACCAGATCGTGCGCTGCTTCCGGGACGAGGACTTCCGCGCCGACCGACAGCCGGAGTTCACCCAGCTCGACGTGGAGATGTCGTTCCCGGACGAAGAGGACATCTACGCCCTGACCGAGGAGCTGCTGGCCCGGGTCTGGCGCGAGGTGCTCGGGGTCGAGGTCCCGACGCCGTTCCCGCGACTGGGCTACGCCGAGGCCATGGCCCGCTTCGGCGTCGACTGCCCGGACACCCGGTTTGGCGTCGAGCTCGCCGACCTGACGGCGTACCTCGCCGGCACCGGCTTCCGGGTCTTCCAGGCCGCGATCGGCGCCGGCGGGTACGTCGGGGCGGTGGTCATGCCGGGCGGCGCCAGCCAGACCCGCAAGGAGCTCGACGGCTGGCAGGAGTGGGCCCGGGGCCGTGGTGCCCGCGGTCTCGCCTACGTGCTGCTCGACGCCGAGACCGGCGAGCCGCGCGGCCCGGTGGCCAAGAACCTCTCTCCAGAGCACCTGGCCGGGTTGGCGGCGGCGACCCGCGCCCAGCCCGGCGATGCGGTGTTCTTCGCCGCGGCGGCCGTGCGCACCGAGGCGCTTGCGCTGCTCGGGGCCGCCCGCCTGGAGATCGGCCAGCGCTGCGCCCTGGTGGACGACTCCGCCTGGGATTTACTCTGGGTGACCGACTTCCCGATGTTCGAGCCGACCGGCGACGGCGGGTGGACGGCCATGCACCACCCGTTCACCGCGCCGGTGCCGGCCAACGAGGCGGACTTTCACCTGCGGCCGGGCGAGGCGCTTTCCCGGGCATACGACGTGGTAGTCAACGGCCAGGAGATCGGCGGCGGCTCGATCCGTATCCACCGGGCCGAGGTGCAGCAGCGGGTGTTCGACGTGATCGGACTGAGCCGGGTGGAGACCGACGCACAGTTCGGCTTCCTGCTGGAGGCGTTTCGCTACGGCCCGCCGCCGCACGGCGGGATCGCCTTCGGCCTGGACCGGCTCTGCCAGCGGCTCGCCGGTGCGGACTCCATCCGGGACGTGATCGCTTTTCCGAAGACCGCCTCCGGCGGTGATCCGCTCACCGGCGCGCCGACGCCCATTACGCCGGCCCAGCGGGCCGAGGCGGGCATCGACGCCGTTCCGGAGCCGTGAGCGCCGGCCGGAGGTTGCACCAGCTGCCGGACTGGCTGCGTTCATGCCGTCCGCGGCGGCACGCTGCCCGACTGGCTGCGTCTGTGCCGCCCGCGGCGGCAAGATGGGGGCTCGCTCACTCCGAAGAGCGAAGACCCAGGGGGACTGGTATGCGCAGCACCATGCAGGACGGCCCACTTACGATCACTTCCCTGCTCCGCCACGGCGGTCACGTCTATGCCGACTCTGAGGTCGTCACCGCGACGACCGGGGGTACCCGCCGCACCACCTTCGCCGAGGTCGCCGAGCGGGCGGAACGGCTCGCGGCGGCGCTGAAGCGGTTGGGGGTCGGCCGGGACGACCGGGTTGCCACCTTCGCCTGGAACAACCAAGAGCACCTGGAGGCCTACCTCGCCGTACCGTCCATGGGGGCGGTCCTGCACACGCTGAACATCCGGCTCTTC
>JADGOU010000233.1 GCA_017882835.1 Frankiaceae bacterium
TGCTGGACGGCTGGCTGGTGGACATTGCCGATGCCGCCGTGGTCGACCGAGTCGCCGCGGCCGGCATCCGCTGCCGCGCCGTGCCGCTGCTCATGTCCGGGGTCGAGGCCACCGCGGCGATGGCGCGGGCGGCCCTGGACCTCGCCGCCGAACCGGCCGGCTGACCGGCGTGGAGGCCGACACCCGCGCTGGTGAGCGACTCGAGATCTGGGGCCTACCCGGCATCCCCGAGGTCCGGTCCGGTGCCGACCTGGCCGCCCTGATCGCGGCGGCGGCGCCGGACCTGCGCGCCGGGGACGTCGTGGTGGTCACGTCCAAGATCGTGTCCAAGGCGGAGGGCCGGCTGGTCGCCGTACCGGCGGATGCGGCCGGGCGGGAGCAGGGGCGCCGAGATGCGATCGCGGCGGAGACCGTCCGGGTGGTGGCGGCGCGGGGGCGGACGAAGATCGTGGAAAACCCGGCCGGCCTGGTGCTCGCGAGCGCCGGAGTGGACGCGAGCAACGTGCGCCGGGACGAGATCGCGCTGCTGCCGCGCGACCCGGACGCCAGCGCGCGGCGTATCCGCGCCGGTCTGCGGGATGTGCTGGGGGTGGATGTCGGCGTCGTCGTCACCGACACCATGGGCCGACCCTGGCGCCTCGGCGTCACCGATGTCGCCGTCGGCGTCGCCGGGCTGCGCCCGGTGCGCGACCACCGGGGCCGCCGCGACGGCTTCGGCAACGAGCTGGAGATGACCGAGGTCGCCGAGGCCGACGAGGTGGCGGCCGCCGCCGAGCTGGTGAAGGGCAAGCTCGCGGGCGTACCGGTGGCGGTGGTGCGCGGGCTCGCCGGCGCGACCATGGTCGAGGACGGGCCCGGCGCCCGCGCTCTGGTCCGGCCAGCAGCGGAGGACCTGTTCCGGCTCGGTACGGCGGAAGCGCTCGCCCAGGGTCGGCGGGAGGCGGTGCCCGGCCGACGCTCCGTGCGCGCGTACACCGCCGAGCCGGTGGACCCGGCCGCGGTCCGCCGCGCGGTGGCGGCCGCGGTCACCGCCCCGGCCCCGCACCACACCACGCCCTGGCGCTTCGTCCTGGTCGAGTCGCCCGATGCCCGCATGCAGCTCCTCGACGCGATGCTCGCGGCCTGGAGGGCGGACCTGCGCCGGGACGGTTTCGACGCTACGGCGGTCGAGCGGCGCATCCGCCGGGGCGACCTGCTGCGCGCGGCGCCGTACCTGGTCGTGCCGTGTCTGGTCACCACCGGCGGAGCGCACGCCTATCCGGACGCGCGCCGGTGCCGAGCGGAACGGGAGATGTTCCTGGTGGCGATGGGCGCCGGGGTGGAAAACCTGCTGGTCGCGCTCGCGGCCGAGGAACTGGGCTCGTGCTGGGTGTCGAGCACGCTGTTCTGCCAGGACGTCGTCCGCGACGTCCTCGACCTGCCGATGGACTGGGAGCCGATGGGCGCCGTCGCGGTCGGGCACGCCGCCGAGCCCCCGCGCTCGCGGGACCTCCGAGACCCGGAGAACTGCTGCACCGTGCGCTGACGTGGGCGGTCTCCCGCTGGTACGACGGCGCTGGTACGGACGGTTGGTGCGACGTCGGGGTGGCGGGTCCACACGCCGGCGCCGAGACCGTAGAGCGTGTCGTTGGCGATGGTGACGGCGTCGTCCTCACCGTCTGCTGGTCCAGCAGCCGTGGGAGAGCCCAGCGCCCACGAGCGGCACGCCCGGCTCCGACTGCGCCCGGAGCACGCCGCCGGCTGGTGCAACAGCCGTCAGTTCACGTGAACTCCGAGCCCCTACTACTCCGGACGGGCGCATCTGCAAACCTACGCGATCAACACTCCCGCTGAGCCCAAGAGCGCCGGTTCCGCGGGTGTGGTCGACAATCCGGCCCCTCAGGCCCCCGAGCCGAGGGGTGTCAACGAGCGCCGAGCCGGGCCCCTACTGCTTGAAGGCGTCCTTGACCTTCTCGCCCGCGTCTTTGAGGTCGGCCTTGCCTTGTTCGTGCTCACCTTTCGACTGCCGGCTCTTGTTGCTGGTGGCCCGGCCGCCCAGTTCCTTGACCTTACCCGTGAGCCATTGGAGCTTGTTGTTGGCCTTGTCGAGGAGGCTCATGACCTTTCCTTCCGGTCGAGTCGGCGGTACTGAGCGGACTGAGCTGAGCGGCAACCTGCAAGAAATGCGCCGCCGACGAGCCTACGCCACCCCCGGTGGCGGCTGGAGTCCGCTTCTCATTGGTGGTGGACTACAAGGACTCTCGTCCGCCGCGGTCGCGGGTGCTAGAGCCAAAAGTCCTGTCCCCCTCTCTGCCAACCTGTGGTGAGGCACCCGCCCCCCAACAATCACTGACATGAGGGCAGGGCGAGCAGCCGGGCGGCGCGCACCGTGCCGGAGCGGGGCAGGCCGGTGAAGATCTGGTTGTCGGGGTGGGCGGCGAGCTGCTCGCGGATCTGCTGCTCAAGCTCGGCTGGTTCGACGACATTGAGGCGCACACCGTCACCCTGGCCGGCAGTGCCACTGGCAGTGGCCGGCTGGTCCTGCTCGTCGTCTCCCCGGAGATGCCGCCCGAGCAGGCCGAGCTGGCGCTGTCGATGGCCAGCGTCCCCACCGCTTCGCGCGCGACCGCGGTCCTGGCCGCAGCGACGGTGCCAGCCGCCCGGACTGACGGTGCCAGCGCAGATTTCGCGGGCGGAGAGCGCCCGGGGCTCGACTGGCGGCGGCCATCCGCGACGCCGCTATGGCGAGGAGCGGGACGAACCACGTGACCTCGACCGGCGGCCGGAGAGACATCGTCGACGACCACCCCCTGGTGCGAGACGGGTCCCCGGGTGTGTTCACCGGGATCCGCGGTTTCGGTTGGCGTCGACGCGATCACCGGGCTACACCGATCACCCGACGTACGCGCCCTCGTCCTGACCACCCATACGACACCGACCGCAGACGCGGTGCCGGGGAGCCGCCGCTGGTCGGCGCGGCTTACGCGGCCGGGGATGGTCCAGCAGCTGCGTGTCCGGGCCGGAGACGCCTTCTGGGACGCCTGGACCGCCCTCCCGGTCGGTCCGATGATGCCGCCCTCAGCATGCCGCCGGCGCCGGTCGACCTCAACTCACTCCCGCCGTACGAGCAGGCCTACCGCAGCCCGCCGCCGCACATCTTCGGCCAACTTGCGCCGCGCTGGTCCGGATCGCCCACGAACGGTGCGGCGACAGCATCGCGTTCTCGGCGGCGGGGGCCAGCCGGTCCGGCCGGCCGGCTGGCAGTGCCGAGCGAGCCGTGACGTCTGGCCACTGCACTCAAAGCTGGAAGACGATGCGGGCGAGGACGCTGCCGGAGAGCACGTCGTCGATGGACTGGTTGACCTCGTCGAGCTTGTGGTCGACGGCGATGACCCGGGTGCGGCCGGCGGCGTGCAGGGCGAAGACGTCGGCAAGGTCGTTGCGGGTGCCGACGATCGAGCCAATAACCGACTTGCCGTTGAAGACCGTGTCGAAGATCGGGAGCGTCATCGTGCCGTCGGGGGGCAGCGCGACGCACACCAGCCGGCCGCCGCGTCGCAGCGACCGGAACGCCTGGTCGAACGAGGCCGGGGAGACGGCCAGCGCGACCGCGACGTCTGCGCCGCCGAGCGCCTGGATGGCGGCCACCGGGTCACTCGTGCGGGCGTTGACGACGTGATCGGCGCCGAGCTCGGTCGCCATCTCGAGCTTGGGCTCCTCGACGTCGACAGCGATGACGAACGCCCCGGCGATCCGGGCGTACTGCAGCGCTAGGTGCCCCAGCCCGCCGATACCGAAGATGGCCACCGTCTCGGCGGGGGCCACCCGGGCGACCTTGATCGCCTTGTAGGTGGTGACGCCGGCGCAGGTCAGCGGTGCGCCGTCGCGGGAGGAGATGGTTTCGGGCACCGGCGTCGCAAAGGCGGCCGGCGCGACGGCGTACTCGGCGAAGGTGCCGTTCACCGAGTAGCCGGAGTTCTCCTGCTGCTCGCACAGGGTCTCCCAACCGCTGATGCAGTAGCGGCACTCACCGCAGGCGTAGCCGAGCCAGGCGACGGCCACCCGGTCGCCCCGGGCCCGGGCGGTCACGCCGGCGCCGAGCCGCTCGATCCGGCCGATCCCCTCGTGTCCGGGGACGAACGGCGGCGTCGGCTTGACCGGCCAGTCCCCGCGGGCGGCGTGGATGTCGGTGTGGCACAAGCCGCTGTAGTCGATGCGGACCAGCACCTCGCCCGGGCCGGGCTCGGGGACCGGCAGCTCCTGCAGCTCCAGCGGAGCGTGGAAGTCGGTGACGACGGCAGCTTTCATGGCGGGCTCCGTTCGATCGAGGCGAGCAGTGCCGCATGCCTGCGGCAGCGTCAACGCTGTTCGCACCCGGTCGGCCTGGATACGGCCGATCGGGCCTTTCTCACGGCCGACCCTCGCCGGTGCCGCGTGCCACCGTCGGGGGAGTCGGGCAGGTCGAAGCCGCCCGAGTGGCAACAAAGTGCAGGTCCACGCCCGCCGGCAGCGAGAAGCCCTCCGGGCCGCCGGGGCCGACGTCCAGGATGAAACTGTCGTGCAGCCAGGCCGCATCGAGCCCGGCATCGATGTAGAACGGACAGCCGTCGATCTCGCCGAGCAGCACGTCGCCATCCCCGACCAGGAACTCGCCCGCAGGGAAGCACATCGGGGTGCTGCCGGCACAGCACCCACCGGACTGCACGAACATCACCGGCTCACCCCGGGCGGCGCGCAGGCGACTGATCGCCGCCCGCGCCGCCGGGGTGGCCGTGATCCGTTCCGGGTGAGCGGTTCGGATCATCGCGTTCTCAGAACAGGCCGAGCGGTTTGCTGCTGTAGCTGACCAGCAGGTTCTTGGTCTGGCTGTAGTGGTCGAGCATCATCCGGTGGTTCTCCCGGCCGATGCCGGAGATCTTGTAACCGCCGAACGCCGCACCCGCGGGGTACTGGTGGTAGCAGTTGGTCCAGACCCGGCCGGCCTTGATGCCGCGGCCCATCCTGTAGGC
>JADGOU010000234.1 GCA_017882835.1 Frankiaceae bacterium
GCCACCGGGTCAGCCCGCAGGCGGCGAAGTGCCGCTGCAGCGTGCGCGGCGACGGTGCCCAGCCGGCGTGCGCGGCCAACTGTCGACCGTCACGTAATTCCCTAGCCGGGGCGTCACACAATTCCCTACTGGCCCGTGACGCTTGTTCTATCTGATCCGGGCTGGGGTTGCCAGGGGTGGGGGGTCGATGACGTCGCGAATCTGGCTGGCAAGGTAGTCGGCAGAGGGCTTGCCGAGGCCAATAGCGAGGACGGCCTGGTGGGGGCCGCGCCGCAGCCGGACCAGCCAGACCTGGCCGGCGGGGCGGCCCTTGCTGCTGGTGCTGCCGTGATCGACTTCGACGATGAGGGGCTCCCGGCTAGCGGGGTGGGCCTGGCGGTAAGCCTCGGTGCGGCAGGCCGGGCTGCAATAGAGCCGGGGCCGCCCGACCGCATTGCGCACGACCGGCTGCGGACATCCGGGGCGGGCGCAGCCGCCGGCGCCGGGGGTTTCGTTCGGTGACGAAACCCGTGCGGCGCTCACGGCGACCCGCCCGCGCCGCTGGTGGGTCGCTGGTTGGGCCGGTAGCTGCGGCCGGGCATGGGCACGTGGAAGGCGGCGTTGACCAACCGGTCCAGGATGGACTCGGCGACGACCGGGTTGGGGAAGAGCGGATACCAGTCCGCCGGCGCCCGGTTACTGGTGACGATCATGCTGCGGCCGGCGCGCTCGGTGATCACCTCGTAGAGGTCGTCGGCCTGGGGCAGGGTGAGCTCGCGCATCGCGAAGTCGTCGCAGATCAGCAGCGCGGGTCGGGCCCAGCGCCGCAGCCGGGTCGCCCAGCTGCGGTCGGCGTGGCCGCCGGCGAGATCGGCGAGCAGCCGGCTGGTCTTGGTGAACACGACGGTGTGGCCGCGGCGGCAGGCGAGCTGCCCGAGGGACTGGGCGAGCATAGTTTTGCCTACCCCCACCGGGCCATGCAGGATCACCGACTGCCCGGCGGCCAGGAAGGCCAGCCCGGCCAGGTCCCGGATGATCCCGGCGGGAATGTCGGGGTTGTAGCCGAAGTCGAAGTCCTCGACCGCGCAGGTGGTCTCGAAGTGCGCGGCCGCCAGCCGGCGGGCCAGCCCGGCGCTGTCCCGGCGGGTCTGCTCGTCCCCGACCAGCAGGGCGAGCAGCTCGGCGTGGCCGAGCTTGCCCGCGCCGGCCTGGGCGAGGCGCTCGGTGAGCATGTCGGCCATGCCGGTCAGCCGCAGTCCGCGCAGCGCGGACTCCAGCGCCGGACTGGCGGCGCCCGAGGCCGCCGCGGGCCAGGTGGTCACTCGGCCACCGCCTGGCTGCTGTCGTCCCCGGTGCTGGCACCGCGGGCGGGATCGGGGGTGTCTTCTCGGCGCAGGTGGGCGAGCAGCTCGGCCGGGCCGTGCAGGTGCGCCGGAGTCGCCACCGACGGGGCCGCTTCGGCGGCATCCGCGGCCGGGTCCGCACTCTCCTGGCCGGGGGCCGGTTGCCCTTCGGTGCCGGCGGCAAGGATGCCGCGGACCGTGCGGTAGGTCAGGTCGCCGGCAGCCAGCGCCCGGGCGCAGGCCGCGTCGAGGCGGTCCGGGCCGTGCCGCTCGGCCAGCCCGATCACGCCTTGGGCGGAGCGCAGTCGGTGCAGCGCCTGCACCGCGAGAAGGGTGTCCACCAGCTCGGCGACGTGCGGACCCAGATCGCGGGCTCGGGATCGGCACCAGACCGGGTTCCGGGAGAAGAACGCGATCTTCTCCGGCGGGTAGTCGGCTTCATCGGTGCAGCGGCCCCGCTGCGCCTTGGGCCAGGTCTTGACCAGCTTGCCGTCGACGTGCACCGCCACGGTGGTGTCGGTGACCCTGGTGTCGGTGCTCGCCCCGACGTGGGTCCACGGCACCGAATACAGGGACGCCGAGGTCGACGGGTCGGGCCGGGGCGCGCCCGTCGATCTGGCCGAGTTTGTTCTGGGCGCCGGCGAGGCTGATTTGGAGTCCTTCGATCTCCCCGTGCCAGCCTTCCCGCTGCGCTTCGGCGATGCGGGCGATCAGGTTGTCGCGGATCCCGGTGAGACGGTCACGTTGGGCGGGGTCGGGCCACAGCATGGAGCAGCGGATGCAGGAGTGCTCGTGGATGCAGGGGGTGCCAAACGCGCGCCCGCAGGTGCCGGTGGCGACCTTGCGCCGCTCGAAGTGGCCGAGGAATTCTTGCCATTCCTCGTCGGTGGGTGTCCGGTATTCCTCGGTGGGCCGCAGGGCGCGGCGACGCGTGAGGTAGGCCAGGTGGGACTGGATGGCCTCGTCGGGGTAGACGGCCTTGTAGCCCATCGTGACGTTGATGTTTCGGTGCCCGGCGATGACCTGGGCGATGTGCGGCGGCAGCCCGTTCAGGACGGCGTCGGTGATGAACATTCTCCGGAAGTCGTGGGGTGTGTAGTGCAAGGGTTCGCCGGCTGTCGGCCCGGTCAGGCCAGTGTGCGCCAGGGCCTCGTCGAGGAGTGAGCCGACAACGCCGATACTGATCATGTGGTTCTCGGTTCCGAGTCGGCGCTGGAACAACAAGGGGGATGGCGGCAGCCACACGCGTTCATGATGATCGCGGGCACGGACGAGCGGCACGGCTCCGTTCGCGTCCCGGATCCGGCAGATGATGGCGCTCAGGACGTCGGCGAGTTCGGGGCTAACGACCAGGAGCCGTTCGGTATCTGTCTTGGACGGGGCGATCTGCAGCAGCGGCACCAGTTCCTTGGTGGTCGGCAACCGGTACTGCACCAGGCTGTGGTGGCTGAGTTCTTGGAGCTCCTCGACCCGGACCCCGGTAAGCCGAAGGACTTCGATGATCGCCCACGCCCAGAAGGCGTGCTCCTCGTCCCGGTTGAGGAGGCGCTGGTTGCCGGTGTGCGGATCGTGGGCCCAGATGTTGTCCGGGTCGGAGTGCGGCCGAACGGACCGGACCAACGTCTGCCCGGAGGCGGTGAGCTCCTGGCCCGGCCGAGTCTGGCGGGCGGCGGCCAGCAGGGCCTGGGCATCCTTGCGCCACTGGTCCACGGCGCGGACGAGGACGGGAAGGACGGGCAGCCGTTCACGCGTCCGGGCGTCCATCCGCGCCTTGCGGCGCCGCACGAATTTGCGCCGGGTCAGATCCTCGTGGCTGATGGGGCAGGCAGCCACCCACGGGCCCCACCGGCCGGGATCTTCGAGCGCCCATTCGGCCATGTCCAGATAGAAGGCGCGGACGCCGGCCAGCGTGTCGTGGTAGCTGAGTCGCTCCACCACGGTCTCGACCTTCTCGCCGGTGCGGGTCGTGGTCGTCTTGCCTCTCGTCTGGAGCCGCTGTTTCCAGGCGCTGGCGACCTCGCGCGGCAGGCGTAGTGAGTTGATGCCGGGATGATGCTGCTCGAGGTCCAGCCAGAAGCATCTGGCCAACTGATACGTATGGCCTCGCAGGGTCGCGTAGTCAATTGCGGGTTGGCGTTCTTTCAGGTACTCCACGAGGAGGTCGCGGATGGGGCGGCAGGCGATCGGGTAGCGGTCGACCAGTTCCTCCACGGAACGCTGCCCGGTGCTGCGGATCTCCCGCAAGGTGGGAACGCCGGCTCCGAAGATGCCCGTCTCTCGCAGCATTCGGAAGGTCGCCGAACCGGAGGGCGCCCGGCGGCGAAGGTCGGCTTCGGCGTCGAGGATTTCCAGGACGTCGCCGATGGTGATGTCGGTGAGCCGGCCGCCTTTGGCAGCGATGATCACGGCGGTGCGGAAGAGGATGTGGCTTTGCGCGTGCGGCGTGACCGCGGGGTCGTCTTGGCAGCGCAGCCGGAGCTTCTCGAACCCTTCGGGGTCACGGGAGCGGATCATGTTCCGGGCGAGCTTGCGTTTCCTCCCGCCGGTGAGCAGCCATTTCAGCGAGGGCCGCACGATGTCGGCGCCGACCGCGACCAGGAGCGAGCCCGTCAACAGTTCCAGCCGCGACGGAGAGTAGGTGCCGTTGCGTTCCAGCCACCGCGTCGGGCCCCTGGCCCACTCGTCGCCGGCGGTGTCGGCGCCGCTGGCGAGCCAGCGTTGCTGCCAGGTCTGGCCGGGCTGTTCGGCCAGCCAGTCCAACAGCAGGGGGAGCCCGCGACGACGGTTGTTCTGGATCCGGGAGTCCGGCAGGGCGAACGACGCGGAGGTCACCAGTGCCAACACCGTGGAGCGATCGTGGCCGGCGGCCGGCCAGTGCGCCGCGGTGGCGCGAGCGGGGAACCGGGTGAGCGGCGACGCCTGCCGGGCTGCGCCCGATGACACCGCTGGGTCGTCGGCGGCGGCAGGTGGCTCCGTGAGGACGGGCCTGATGGCCAGGACGGCCGTCACCGGGCGTCCCTGCCGAACAGCACGTCGAGCGTCTCCGGCCGGTACCCAGGGGCCGGGACCGGCGACCTGCGTTCGGCCGCCTGCCGGGTCTGCTCGTCGTGGTGGGCCAGCACCCGGCGGATCACGTCTTCCTTGCGGGGCGTCAGGTAGGTCTGGGTGGTCGTGAGCTGGGCATGCCCCAAGACGAGCTGCACGTCGGTGAGCGGCAACGCCGGGTCCTCAGCCATCCGGTAGGCCGCGGTGTGCCGCAGGGCGTGCAGGGTCGCCGAGGTACGCGCCTGCTGGTTGACGCGCTCGAACATGCGGTGCACCGCGTGATAGGTCAGCGGGCGGACCGGCCGGCGACGGGTCCACCACAACGGCTGACGACGCCCCTTCGGAATCAACCCCTCCGTTTCCACCTGGTAGAGCCGCAGCCACACGAACGCATCGGTGGAAGCCGGCAGTTCCTGCACCTCGCGGCTGCCCTTCCGGATGACAGAGATCAGCTGCCGTCCCGGATCGACCCCACCTTGAACGGTCGACAAGAGCTCGGAGGCGCGCGCCCCGGTGGAGACGTAGAAGGCGACCAGCGCCCGGTCCCGGTGGGAGGGAAGCCGGGCGAAGATCTCGTTGAACTCCTCGTCGGTGATGCTGCGAGGGATCCGCGCCG
>JADGOU010000235.1 GCA_017882835.1 Frankiaceae bacterium
GCTGGCGCTCACCGGCCTCTACATCGGGGTGCCAGCGCTGACGCTGGTGGGCGCACCAAAGGTGATGGGCTGGGCGCACAGCTTGCACCTGCTGCTCGCATACATATTCTCGGCGCTGCTGCTGGCCCGACTGATCTGGATGTTCACCGGCAACGAGTGGGCTCGTTGGGACCAGTTCATCCCGCGGCATCGAAACCGGCGCGCGATGATGTGGGTCTCCCTCAAGTACTACACGTTCCTCGAGCGCGAACCGCCGCCGGAAGTCGGCCACAACCCGCTGGCCGGGTTGACCTACCTGGTCTTGTTCCTGATGTTCTTGGTGCAGATCGTCACCGGTTTCGCCCTGGAGTCGATAGAAGACCGCGACGGGCTGCTGTCCACGCTGTTCGGCTGGACCTTCAACCTGGCCGGCATCCCGACTGTCCGCTTCGTGCACCACCTGATCATGTGGCTCACGCTGGGGTTTGTGGTCCACCACGTCTATTCCGCGACCCTGATCGATCACGAAGAGCGGAGCGGGTTGATGTCGTCGATGGTCAGTGGCTACAAGACGGTGCCCGCCGACCGGCTGCCGAAGAGCTCGGCGCGGGTCCGATCCCACGATGAGGCGGCTGGGGCGCCCGACGAGCCGGACCAGCCGACGCCGGCCACCCGGGGAGCGAAGCGGGCGTGACCGGACTGACCGCCACCTTGACGCCGTACGCCGAGAAACGCGCCGAATTGCTCGTGCTGGGCGTGGGTAACGAGCTGCTCACGGACGAGGGCCTCGGCGTTGAGGCAGCCCGGCAGCTGGCGGCGCTGAGGCTGCCCGGAGTCGAGGTGGTGGACGGGGCGACCCTCGGTCTGGGGCTGCTGCCGGAGATCGCCGACCGCGGGGCGCTGTTGCTGCTCGACGCCATCGCCTCCACGGACGCACAACCGGGCGACGTGATCACGCTGACGGGCGACGCCGTTCCGCGCGCCCGGGCGCTGCTGACCTCGGCGCACGAGGTCGGAGTCGCGGAGGCGCTGGCCGCGGCAGACCTCGCCGGCTGCGCGCCGGGCACCGTCGTCGCCGTTGGCATGGTGCCCGAGAGCCTGGAAACCGGCTTTGGGCTGACCGACACCGTGGCGGCCCGGATCCCGGCGGTCGTCGATGCCGCTCTCGCGGTACTGGCGAGCTGGGGCGTCGCCGGGGCCGCGACGGCTGCCGGTTCCGGGCCCGAGCACGCCGATGCATGAGGCCGGGCTGCTCGCCTCGGCCGTGAGCGCGCTCACCACGGCCAGCGAAGGCCGACCGGTGACCACGGTCTCGATCGCGCTGGCGCCGGGCGTGGACCCGGATGCCGCGGCGGCGGCGTGGCAAGCGGCGGCCGCCGGATTGCCGCTAGCCGGCGCGGCCGTGCGCTGGCTGCCGGCGCCGGATCGGTTGGCGTGCCTGAACTGTGGTCGCGAGTACGACGGCGACCGGCTGACCCAGTGTCCGGACTGCGCTGGCAACGGGCTCGTCGTTCGGGCCGCGCCCGAGCTGGAGCTGCTGGACTGGGGCTGACATGCCGTGCCCGGCGCCACGATCGGTCGCGGCTCGAAGGGCGCCGTGGCGGCGGCGCTGCCAGACTCGGGGGCGTGAGTCACCGCGAGCTGGACGCCGCCGGCATCGGTGACCCGCGGCTGCGGGCGTCCTACGAAGCATGTCGTCGGCTCAACGCCGCCCATGGCAAGACCTACTACCTGGCGACGCTGCTGCTCCCGGCCGCCAAGCGGCCCTACGTGCACGCGCTCTACGGCTTCGCCCGGTACGCCGACGAGACCGTTGACGACCTGGCGTCCACGCTCGGCGCGGAGCAGAAGGCTGACCAGCTCCAGCGCTGGGGCGACGCCTTCCTCGGCGACCTGCGCGCCGGCCGCGACAGCGCGGACCCGATCTGCCATGCGGTGATCGACACGACCCGACGCTGGGCCATCCCGATTGGCCACTTCGAGGACTTTCTGGCGTCCATGCGGATGGACCTCACCGTCAGCAGCTACCCGACGTACGCCGACCTGACGGGATACATGCACGGGTCCGCGGCGGTCATCGGGTTGCAGATGACCCCGATCCTCGGTCCGCTTGCCGACGTCGCCTACGGGTACGCCGCCGATCTTGGCGTCGCCTTCCAGCTGACCAACTTCCTGCGCGACGTCGGTGAGGACCTGCGGCGTGGTCGGCTCTACCTGCCGCTGGCGGACCTGGAGCTGTTCGGCGTCAGCCGGGCCGGACTGGCGGCCGGCATCGTCGACGACCGGACGCGCGATCTGCTCGCCTTCGAAGTCGCCCGCACCCGGGCGCTCTACCGGCGGGCCGAGCCCGGCATCGCGCTGCTGGATCCCACCAGCCAGGACTGTGTCCGGACGGCCTTCGACCTGTACGGCGGCATTCTCGGCGAGATCGAGCGCGCGGGCTATCACGTGCTGGACCGGCGGGTCAGCGTTGGTCTGGCTCGCCGGGCCGCGGTGACGGCGCCGGCGCTGTGGCGGGCGCGGCGGGCGCGGCGGGCGCCGACCCAGGGCCGGTGGGCTTCCGTGCCAGCGGCCGCTGGTTCGCGCGGCGCCCGAGCCACACCCACCATATGAGCGTCTGGGCCACCAGCGAGAACCCGAACAGCAGGTCCTCCAGCGGCGCGTAGGCGACCCGCAGCCCGGTGATCCGCCGCTCGTCGTAGACGACGATGTGCCGGCCGGTGAGCACGCCGTTCACGATCAGCTGGAAGCCCACGATGATGGCGTACGCCGTCCAGAACGCCCGCCGGCGCAGCAGTCTGGTCCGCAATACCGCCAGGTCCAGCACCACCGTCGCGACCACGGCGATGGCCGTGGCGGCGGTGTAGGTCACCGGTTAGAGGGTAGATCACGGCGGCTCACCTCAGGCCACGCCGGGCGCTCTGAAGTACAAAAGCGCTGGTAAAGAGCACTTCTGACATCCGTGCCAGGCCGACGCCGACCGGGCTTGACCGTCCTGTACTGCCGCATCGGAAGGTGCCTCGAAGGTGCGGTCCAGCTCGGCGCCGCCCGCAGAGCCGGGGAGGACCCCACAGCCGGCCCCGTGTCCGACCGGACAGGCCATGACATCGCCCCTACCGCCCGTGCAGACGGCCGCAACAAGACTGTCTGGCCCGCGTGCGCGGCCCGCCGGTGCCTGTGTGATCGTGGATGCCATGGAGGACACCTGGTTCAGCCGCGATTTGCCAGTGTTGACGTACCTCGTTGAGCGCCTCGACAGGTTCGATGTACACCGTGTGGACCTGCCCGAGATCGAGCAGGCGACCGGGCTCAGCTCCGACGACGTAGCGCGAGCGCTGAAAGCGTTGGACGGGGAGTTCATCGAGGGCTTGAAGCAGGAGGAGTTCAGCTATCCGCTGTTCATCACCGGCATTACAGGGGCTGCGCGTCGAGCGGTCGGCGCGTGGTCCACGCCCGACAGCTTGGTGGACCGCATTGTGTCAGGGCTGGATGCCGCCGCTGACCAAGAGCCCGACCCGTCCCGCAAGAGCAAGCTGCGCGAGTTCGCCGAGGCGCTCGGCGGTTCGATGCGTGAGGTTGTGGTCGAGGTCGTCGGAGCCACCATCGCTCGCGGCATAGGCATAGGCATGTAGTCCGCGGTGGGCGGCCCTAGCCCACCTGCCGCCCACCGCCGTTACGCCGTATGGCCCCAACCTGAGGCACCACGCTTGACCGCCGTCCACAGCCTGTGTACAGCTGTTGTTAGCAACACCCGCTAGCTCGGCTGCCACCGAAGGCCAGAAAAGCGCGGGCGGTTCCCTCAGGGCTTGGTTCCATCAGCTTGGCCGAGCGTCGGTACGCGAGCGTTGGCGACGGTGCAGGTCACCGATGTCCTAACTCCGGGACAGGTTCCGGCTCGTCCCCCACCGGCCAGCCGCGCACCGCTCGGACCGCCTCCAGTGTCAGAATCGCGCAGGTCGGGACGACGACGAAGAACAGCGCCTCCTCCAGCGGCAGGCCGCCGGGCAGCACGAGGCCGGACATCTGCCGTTGGTCGTAACGCCACTGGCCGGCGGCGATGGCCCAGATGTCCCAGGCAGCGAAGAGGACGAACACCGGCAGTACGGCGAGCAGCCAGCGCCGCCACCGGGCGTAGACCCGGGTGTGCAGGAGCAACTCCAGCGGCAATGTCCCGAGGGCGCACGCTGCCAACAGCACCAGGTACGTCGCTCTCACGACGCCCTCACTGGGGCCCTCACTGGGGCCGTCACTGGGGCCGTCACTGGGGCCCTCACCGACGCCCTCACTGGGGCCCTCACTGGGGCCCGACCGCCGTCGTACCGCTGGGAGCCCGCAACGCCGACACCAGCGCCCGGGTCGCCGCCGCCGGGTCGTCGGCTTCGGTGATCGACCGGACCACGACGACGCGGCGCGCGCCCGCCGCCAACACCTGGTCGATGTTGCCCAGGTTGATGCCCCCGATGGCAAACCACGGCCGGCTCCCCAGCGCCAGTGGCGGCGAGACGACGGCGGCGTGCGCCAACAGCTCGAGGCCGGGCGCCGGCCGACCGGGTTTGGTCGGAGTGGGCCAACACGGACCGACGCAGTAATAGTCGACACCGGGCTGGACCGCGGCCCCATCCACCTCGGCCGCCGCGTGCGTGGAGCGACCGATCAGCACGTCATCACCGAGGATGGCGCGGGCGGTCGGCACCGGCAGGTCGTCTTGGCCGAGGTGCAGGATGTCCGGCCGGACGGCGTACGCCACGTCCGCCCGGTCGTTGGCGCTGAACAACCGACCGTGCCGGTGGACGGCCGCCGTGAAGACCTCGGCGTAGGCGATCTCCGGGCGCGCCTCCAGCCCCTTCTGCCGCAGTTGGACGACGTCGACGCCGGCGGCCAGTACGGCGTCAAGGAACTCGGGCAGGTCGCCCTGGCGCTCCCGAGCGTCCGTGCACAGGTAGAGCCGGGCGTCGGCAAGCCGGTCCTGCGCCGCAGCCGCCGTCAGAA
>JADGOU010000236.1 GCA_017882835.1 Frankiaceae bacterium
TCGTCGAGGCGATGCCGCTCGGGCCGTCGGGCAAGGTGCTCAAGCGCGAGCTGGTCGAGCGGTACGCCTGAGAAGCGTGCTGCTGCTCGCCCTGGACACCGCGACCCCGGCGGTGACGGTCGCCCTGCTGGCCGACGGTGAGGTCCGCGCCCGGTCGTGCGTCCTCGACGCCCGCCGGCACGCCGAGCTGGTCACGCCGGGCATCAGGGTGGTGCTCGCCACGGCCGGGGTGCGCCCGACGGCGCTCGATGCGGTAGCGGTCGGGCTGGGTCCGGGGCCGTTCACCGGGCTGCGGGTGGGCATCGTCACGGCGGCGGCGCTGGCCGATGCGCTGGGCATCCCGGCGTACGGCGAGTGCTCGCTGGACCTGGTCGCGGACGGCACGCCGGGTGTCACCGCGGTGGTGACCGATGCCCGCCGCCGGGAGGTCTACTGGGCCTGCTACGACCGCGGCCGCCGTCAGGACGGCCCCCAGGTCGGCCGGCCGGCGCAGGTGGCCTCCACCCTGCGCGCGGCCGGTGTCCGGCGGGTCGTCGGAGCGGGGGCGGCGCTCTACCCGGCCGAGTTCGGTGACTCACTCGACGCCGACGGTCCCGGCTGCCCGGCGCCGGAGCGGCTGTGGGCGCTGGTCGCCGAGCGGGCGGCCGCCGGGGCGCCGGGGGACGCGCTCCGGCCGCTGTACCTGCGGCGCCCCGATGCCGCCGAGCCGGCGGCGGCCAAGCCGGTGACGCCGCGATGACGTCGGCTTCCGGAGACGACCAGCCCGGTGACATCACGATCACGCCGGCGCGCCCGCCGGTGACGCTGACCCCGCTGCGCTGGTGGCATCTGGAGCAGGTCGATGCCATCGAGCGCGCCCTGTTCGGCGTCGAGGCCTGGTCGGTGGGGCTGTTCTGGTCGGAGCTGTCGCTGCCGGACAGCCGCTACTACCTGGTCGCGATGGATCCCGCCGGCGCGGGGCAGGGTGCGGCCCCGGACACCGTCGTCGGGTACGCCGGGCTGTGCGCCTACCCCGGGGACGGCTACATCCAGACCATCGCCGTCCGCCGCGACTGCCAAGGCCAGGGCATCGGTGCGGGGCTGTTGCTCGCCCTGCTGAGGGAGTCGGTGCGCCGGGGGCCGGACACCGTCTGGCTCGAGGTGCGCGCCGACAACCCGGGCGCCCAGCGGCTCTACGCCCGGTTCGGGTTCACCCCGGCCGGCATCCGCCGCGGTTACTACCAGCCGAGCGGGACCGACGCCGTGGTGATGGTGGTACGGGACCTGCGCCGCCGGCTGGCTGCCGCCGACCCTGGCACCTCGGCGTGACCGCTGCGCGCTCGCCGGGGTCGGTGCCGCTGGTGCTCGGCATCGAGACCTCCTGCGACGAGACCGGCGTCGGCATCGTGGCCGGGAACCGGCTTCTCGCCGACGCGGTCGCCTCCAGCGTCTCCGAGCACGCGCGCTTCGGCGGCGTCGTACCGGAGGTCGCCTCCCGGGCGCACCTGGAGGCCCTGGTGCCCACCGTGCACCGGGCGCTGGCCGACGCCGGCGTGCAGGCCCGCCACCTGGACGCGGTCGCGGTGACCGCCGGCCCGGGGCTGCCGGGCGCGCTGATGGTCGGGGTCGCGGCGGCGAAGGCCTACGCCCTCGGTCTCGGCGTACCGCTCTACGGCGTCAACCATCTGGCCGCCCACGTCGCCGTCGACACCGTGGCTCACGGTGCGCTGCCCGCGCCCTGCGTCGCCCTGCTCGTCTCCGGCGGGCACTCCTCGCTGCTGCTCATCGCCGATGTCACCGCGGACATTCGCCCGCTCGGCGCCACCGTGGACGACGCCGCCGGCGAGGCCTTCGACAAGGTGGCCCGGCTGCTTGGCCTGCCATTTCCCGGCGGGCCGTACGTCGATGCCGCCGCCCGGGACGGCGCCGCAGACGCGATCGCCTTCCCTCGCGGCAAGGCCGACGACGGCACCAGCGACTTCTCCTTCTCCGGGCTGAAGACGGCGGTGGCCCGGTGGGTGGAGGCCCGGCACCGGGCCGGTGAGCCGGTGCCGATGGCAGACGTGGCCGCGTCGTTCCAGGAGGCTGTGGTGGACGTGCTGACCCGCAAGTGCATGGACGCGTGTCGGCGTACCGGGGTGGACGATCTGCTGATCGGCGGTGGGGTGGCCGCCAACTCCCGGCTGCGCGCGCTTGCTGAGCAGCGGTGCGCGCAGGCCGGGATCCGGCTGCGGGTGCCGCGCCCCGGCCTCTGCACGGACAACGGCGCGATGGTGGCCGTACTCGGCGCGCTGGTGGTCGCGGCCGGCCGGGCACCCAGCGCGCCGGATCTGGGCGCTGACTCCGGTCTGCCGGTGACGGTGCCGGTGGTGGGGGCGGTGGCGGGGGCGGTGGCGTGATGTGGGCGCGGATGTGGGAGGCGCGGGTCGAGCCAGGGCGGCTCGAGGACGCAGCGACGTGGGTGCGCGACCGTGCCGTCCCGGCCGCGCTGGCGGCCGGAGCCACGGCCGCGGAGGGGTTCCGCGCGGGCGGCGCGAGCGAGCGCGTCGTACTGATCAGCCGTTGGCCGAACCCGGCCGCCGCGCAGTCCTATGCCGAGGCCGCGCCACCCGACGGTCTGCTCGCCCGGACACACGCCTGGGTCTTCGAGGCGATCAGACCCGGCGGCTCCAGCGCCTGCGGTTGACGGCGTACCAGGCGCTTGTCTATCTTCCGATTAGCACTCAGCCCCGCAGAGTGCTAGAACTAGGCCCACACCGTCAGCGCGAGCGACGAGGCGCCTGACCCCCGCGACGGCAGGACGCCAGTGCAGCTGCGCATTCGTCGACACCCGTCAAAGGAGGGGGAGGTCAGATCGTGACGACCGCCACCAAAGTAGGCATCAAGCCGCTCGAAGACCGCATCGTGGTGCAGGCCAACGAGGCCGAGACCACCACCGCGTCCGGCATCGTGATCCCGGACACCGCCAAGGAGAAGCCCCAGGAGGGCACCGTCCTCTCGGTCGGCCCCGGCCGCTGGGACGACGAGGGCGAGAAGCGGATCCCGCTCGACGTCCAGGTCGGCGACACCGTCCTCTACAGCAAGTACGGCGGCACCGAGGTCAAGTACGCCGGCGAGGAGTACCTGATCCTGTCCGCCCGGGACGTACTGGCGATCATCGAGAAGTAGCCGGCGAGGAGAAGTAGCCGGCGAGGAGAAGTAGCCGTCGAGGTCGTCGACCGGCGATCGCACGGTCCAACCGTGTCTGCAAGCCACAGATCAAGCCACGGACAAGCCACGGACAACGCCCCGGGCGCCCGACTCCGGGTGCTCGGGGCGTTGTCGTGAAAGGAACCGTACATGGCAAAAATGTTGGAGTTCGACGAGAGTGCGCGCCGCGCACTCGAGCGCGGCGTCAACCACCTGGCCGACACGGTCAAGGTGACGCTCGGCCCGCGGGGTCGCAACGTCGTGATCGACAAGAAATTCGGCTCGCCGCTCATCACCAACGACGGGGTGACGATCGCCCGCGAGGTCGAGCTCGACGACCCCTACGAGAACATGGGCGCCCAGCTCGTCAAAGAGGTCGCCACCAAGACCAACGACGTCGCCGGTGACGGTACGACGACCGCCACCGTGCTCGCCCAGGCGATGGTCCGCGAGGGTCTGCGCAACGTCGCCGCCGGCTCCTCGCCGATGGAGATGAAGACCGGCATCGAGGCCGCCGTGGAGGCTGTCTCCGAGGCCCTGCTCGCCGCGGCGACCGAGATCGAGACCCAGGAGGAGATCGCTCACGTTGCGAGCATCTCCGCCCAGGACCGGGCGATCGGCGAACTGATCGCCGAGGCGATGAGCAAGGTCGGCAAGGACGGGGTGATCACCGTCGAAGAGGCGCAGACCATGGGTCTGGAGCTGGAGTTCACCGAGGGCCTGCAGTTCGACAAGGGCTACATCTCGCCGTACTTCGTCACCGACGCGGAGCGGATGGAGACCGTCCTCGAAGACGCCTCCGTGCTCATCGTCAACGGCAAGATCAGCGCGATCGCCGAGCTGCTGCCTCTGCTGGAGAAGGTCGTCCAGTCCGGCAAGCCGCTGCTGCTGGTGGCCGAGGACGTCGACGGCGAGGCGCTGTCCACCCTGGTGGTTAACGCGATCCGCAAGACCTTCCCGGTCGTCGCGGTCAAGGCGCCCGGCTTTGGTGACCGCCGCAAGGCGATGCTGCAGGACATAGCCATCCTGACGGGGGCCACCGTGGTCTCCGCCGAGGTCGGTCTCAAGCTCGACCAGGTGGGGCTGGAAGTGCTCGGCCGCGTCCGCCGGGTGACCGTCGACAAGGACACCACCACGATCGTCGAGGGTGGCGGCGAGGCCTCGGAGATCTCCGACCGGGTCCGCCAGATCCGCGCCGAGATCGAGGCCAGCGACTCCGACTGGGACCGCGAGAAGCTGCAGGAGCGGCTGGCCAAGCTGGCCGGCGGCGTCGGCGTGATCCGCGTCGGAGCGGCCACCGAGGTCGAGCTCAAGGAGCGCAAGCACCGGCTGGAGGACGCGATCTCTGCCACTCGCGCGGCGATCGAGGAAGGCATCGTGGCCGGCGGCGGTACGGCACTCGTGCGGGCAGCGGAGGTCATCGACAAGCTCGACCTCACCGGGGACGAGGCCGTCGGCGCGGCGGTGGTCCGCAAGGCGCTGGACGAGCCGCTGCGCTGGATCGCCCAGAACGCCGGGCTCGAGGGTTACGTGGTGGTGCACAAGGTACGGGACCTGCCGGCCGGCCAGGGCCTGAACGCGGCCACTGGTGAGTACGGCGACCTCATCGCCCAAGGCATCGTCGACCCGGTCAAGGTGACCCGGTCAGCGGTGCGCAACGCGGCCTCGATCGCAGCCCTGCTGCTGACCACGGAGACCATCGTGGCGGAGCGGCCGGCCGAGGAGGACAACGCCCAGGCAGCCGGCGGTCATGGCCACGG
>JADGOU010000237.1 GCA_017882835.1 Frankiaceae bacterium
GGGGCGAGCGGGAGAACTTCGGTCCCGGTACGACGCGCGACCTCGCGGTCACGCTGGACGCCGGCAACTATGACGTCGCCTGCAAGCCCAAGATGACCGGCGACGGCATCCGCACGAAGATCACAGTGACCAAGTAGGTCGCCGCCCCGTCGGACTCTTTGTTACTGGCCAGTAGTACCCTGGGCGTCGTCCCCGTCAGAGCACTGTGCGAGGAGTTGCCGTGCCCACTACCCGCGCGGTGCGCGACGTCGTCTTCGTCGACGGCGTGCGCACCCCCTTCGGCAAAGCCGGTCCGAAGGGCATCTACGCCGAGACCCGCGCTGACGACCTGATCATCAAGGTCATCCGCGAGCTGCTGCGCCGCAACCCTTCGCTGCCCCCGGAGCGCGTGGACGAGGTGGCGATCGCCGCCACCACGCAAATCGGTGACCAGGGGTTGACCATCGGGCGCACGGCCGCACTGCTCGCCGGGCTGCCCAAGACCGTGCCTGGCTTCGCCATCGACCGGATGTGCGCCGGCGCCATGACGGCGACCACGACGGTGGCCAGCGGCATTGCCTTTGGTGCCTACGACGTAGCCATCGCCGGCGGGGTCGAACACATGGGTCACCACCCGATGGGCGAAGGCGTCGACCCCAACCCGCGGTTCGTCGCCGAGAAGATCGTCGACACCTCCGCGCTGGTTATGGGGATGACGGCGGAGAACCTGCACGACCGCTTCCCCGAGATCACCAAAGAGCGCTGCGACGCCTTCGCCGCGGCCTCTCAGCGCAAGTACGGCGAGGCCCTGGCCGCCGGCAAGATCTCGCCGGACCTGGTCAGCGTCGCCACCCGCAGCGCCGAGCAGGGTTGGGGGCTGGCCACCGCCGACGAGCCACCGCGACCCGGCACCACGGCGGAGAGCCTGGCCGGGCTCAAGACCCCGTTCCGACCGCACGGCCGGATCACCGCGGGCAACGCCGCCGGGCTCAACGACGGTGCCACCGGCTGCATCCTCGCCGCCGAGGACGTCGCCATCTCACTCGGGCTGCCGGTCAAGATGCGGCTGGTGAGCTTTGGCTTCGTCGGCGTCGAGCCGGAGGTGATGGGCTATGGACCGGTGCCCTCCACCGAGAAGGCGCTGGCCAAGGCCGGCCTGAGCATCGACGACATCGGTCTGTTCGAGCTGAACGAGGCCTTCGCCAACCAGGTGCTGGCCTTCCTCGACCACTTCGGCATCAAAGATGACGACCCCCGGGTCAATCCCTACGGCGGGGCCATCGCCATCGGCCACCCGCTGGCGTCATCCGGCGTCCGGTTGATGACCCAGCTGGCGCGCCAGTTCGCCGAGCACCCCGAGGTGCGCTACGGCGTTACCGCCATGTGCATCGGCATCGGGATGGGCGGGACCGTCATCTGGGAGAACCCGCGCTGGATCGGAGAGGCGAGCAAGTGAACGCGCTAACCAAGCCGGAGAAGGCGCCGTCGTTCGACGGCGAGGTCGTCACCGACGTCAAGGTTCGCTTCGTCGAGCTGCCGCTCGGTGCCGGTACGGCGGCCCTGCTGACCATGGACAACGGCTTCGACCACACCAAGCCGAACGTGTTCGGACCGGGCAGCCTGCGGGCGCTGGACGACGCGCTGGACGCGGCCTACGGCCACGACGGTGTGGTCGCGGTCGCGCTGACCGGCAAGCCGTTCATCTTCAACGTCGGCGCCGACCTCAAGGGCGCCCAGCGGCTGAGCTCTCGCGAGCAGGCGGTGGACCTCGGCCGCTACGGTCACCAGGTCTTTCGCCGGCTCGGCGAAGGCCCGGTGCCCACCTTCGCGCTGGTGAACGGCGCGGCCATGGGCGGCGGCCTGGAGGTCGCGCTGCACTGCACCTACCGGACCATCTCGGCCGGCGTGCCGGCACTGGCTCTGCCGGAGTGCTTCCTCGGCCTGGTGCCGGGTTGGGGTGGCACCCAGTTGCTGCCCAACCTGCTCGGCGCGGACAAGGCCGTCACGGTCATCGTCGAGAACGCGCTCAACCAGAACCGGATGCTCAGGGGACCGCAGGCGGCCAAGCTCGGCTTGGCCGACGCGATGTTCGAGCCGGCCGACTTCCTGGAGCAGTCGCTGCGCTGGGTGGCCCAGGTGGTCCGCGACGAGGTCCAGGTGGAGCGGGCCAAGGTCGACCGCGGTACGGCCTGGGACGAGGCCGTGGCTCGTGGTCGGACGCTGGCGGATGCCAAGACCTCCGGCGCGGCCCCCGCGCCGTACCGGGCGCTGGACCTGATCTCGCTGGCCAAGACAGCCAGCCGGGACGAGGGGTTCGCGGCTGAGGACGCGGCGCTGGCCGACCTGCTGTTGAGTGAGGAGTTCCGGGCCGGCGTCTACAGCTTCGACCTGGTACAGCGGCGGGCCAAGCGCCCAGCCGGTGCACCAGACAAGTCGCTGGCCCGCCCGGTGGGCAAGGTGGGGATCGTCGGCGCCGGACTGATGGCCAGCCAGATGGCGCTGCTGTTCACCCAGCGCCTCGAGGTGCCGGTCGTGATGACCGACATCGACCAGGGCCGGATCGACATGGGCGTGGACTACGTCCGGGCCGAGATCGACAAGCTGGCGGCCAAGGGCCGGGTGTCGCGGGACAAGGCGAACCGGCTCAAGGCCCTGGTCTCCGGCTCGCTGTCGAAGGAGGTGTTCGCCGACGCCGACTTCGTCATCGAGGCGGTGTTCGAGCGGATGCACGTCAAGCAGGAGGTGTTCGCCGAGGTCGAAGCGGTCGTCAAGCCGGACTGCGTGCTGGCCACGAACACCTCTTCCCTGTCGATCACCGAGATGGCATCGCAGCTGGCGAACCCGCAGCGCGTGGTCGGCTTCCACTTCTTCAACCCGGTGGCGATCATGCCGCTGCTGGAGATCGTCAAGGCCGAGCGCACCGACGACCCGACGCTGGCGACCGCGTTCGCGGTGGCCAGGTCGCTGAAGAAGACGGCGATCCTGGTCAAGGACTCCCCCGCCTTCGTCGTCAACCGGCTACTGGGCCGGTGGATGGGCGAAGTGAGCCGGATCGTCGACGAGGGCACGCCGATCGACGTCGCCGACCAGGCGTTCCGACCGCTGGGGCTGCCGATGTCGCCGTTCGTGCTGCTCGGGCTGGTCGGCCCGGCGGTCGCGCTGCACACCGCCGAGACGCTGCACGGCGCCTTCCCGGACCGGTTCTACGTCTCGGCCAACCTGGCCCGGGTGGTCGACGCCGGCAAGCCTGGCATCTACGCCTGGGTGGATGGCAAGCCGGTGGTCGACCCGCACGTCGCGGACCTGTTCGAGACGCCGGCCACACCGGTGGTCCGGTCGAGTGATGATGTGCTGGAGCAGGTCCTCGGCGCCCTCGCCGAGGAGATCCGGTTGATGCTGGACGAGGGCGTGGTGGCCGAGCCGCACGACATCGACCTCGCCATGCTCATGGGCGCCGGCTGGCCGTTCTGGAACGGCGGCATCACCCCGGTGCTCGACCGCCGCGGAGTCAGCGAGCGGGTCACGTCGCAGCGGTTCCTGCCCAAGGGCGTCGCCTCGCTGCCGTAAGCCGGTCAGCGGCCCAAGCCGGTCAGCGGCCGTAACTCGGTCAACGACGCAACACAGATGGCCCGGGACAGCCCCGCCCGGACCATCTGTGTTGCGGCCGGCCGCTCACCGCGCCGTTCCACGCGTGATCGTGGTGCGCCAGCGCCCGCCACACGCCGCAGAACCGAGCGCCCGCCGCACCACGATCCCGGCTCGCTCACGCAGATTCCCGCGCTGCGTCCGCTGGCGAACGCACGGCGATGATCGCGCACACCTGGCGGCGTACCCCATCGGGATCCCCGCGCAGCCGCGCCGCGGTGAACCGGACGGTGAGCCAGCCGGCGGCGGCCAGCTGGGCGTCTCGACGAAGGTCGCGGTCGCGTTGCTCCCGACCTCCTTGGAACTGCCAGCCATCCAGCTCGACCGCCGTCTTTGACGCAAAGTGGGCCAGGTCGATATACCGCACGCTGCCTCCCAACGTGACCCGAGACTGCCGTGCGAACGGCGGCATGCCTGCTCCGGTGACTCCGGTGAAGACGTGGAGACGCCCCCAGATCTCCAGCTCGCTCGCACAACCCGCGGCCAGCAGCTCGAGCAGCTGCTCCAACTCGGCCCGGTCAGGGATGGCAACACCGGCGAGCTCGGCACGGACCCGCTCCACGCTGGTCCGCCGCCCGCGGACCGCGGTGATCAGCTCGGCCCGGCGGCGCTCCGGCGAACGCAGCTGCCACGTGTCGATGAGGCAACGCTCGATCGACAGCATGGCCAGCCCATCGCGCCGTACGACGTCGGCATCGTCGGAGTCGAAGTGCGCCCGGCGGTGCACGACCACGCGGGCGTCGCCCCTGAGCCCGACTGCGCGACTGGTGACCACGTGCACCGGGTCGTCGATGAGTGCCGGCGTCACCCCGTGTGCTGCCAGGCCGCTGACGTAGCCAAGGGCACCGCGGTTGCCCGTGTAAGCGAGAGCCGCTCGCCAGCGGACGGTTAGGTCGTCCGCGCCCGGACCGCAGGCGTAGACGTCGGGGTGCACGCGCACCAAGACGCCGGTCCGCAGGGCGGCGGCGCGCTGTCGACGGGACAGCGCATCGTTCACCTGCGCTGCGATGAGCACTCGGCCATGAGCGACGAGCAGCGGCTCTATATCCACGCTTCACCATGGCGAGCGCCGGGTTGCGCAAACAACCTCCGCTCGCCATCTGTGGGCGCGCCCGCTGTAACTGGACCAGTTGTGCACAGAAGGTGTCCGCGGCCGCCCGCGGCCTCCTCCAGCCACCGGGAGGTGGCGAGCCCGGGCCGGCTCCGGGTTGTCCCCGGCTGCGGTGAGCAGGGCGGCGGCGCCGTCCGGGCCAATGCCGGTCAGGGCGCGCAGCGCCGGCGCGACGGCCGTGGTCAGCTCG
>JADGOU010000238.1 GCA_017882835.1 Frankiaceae bacterium
ATCCTGGGCGGGTAGCCGAGCCAATCCAACCCGTCCCGACCCGGAGGTGCCCGAGCGGGCTCGCCGGCGAACGTTCACTGCGAGGGGTACAAGCTCGACGTCCTGGCTGCCTACGACGCGGCGGGTCATGCCCGCACCCTCACCCGACCATCATCGGCGTGTCGCGAGCCGCCTAGCTAGATCACCCCAGCAAGCCGGCTGTGCCGACCCCTGGCTACAACGTCTACCCCCGCGAGGTGGAGGAGGTCCTGCACCGGCACCCGGCGGTCGCCTCGGTCCCGGTGATCGGCGTTCCGGACGCCAAGTACGGCGAGGAAGTCTGCGCCGTGATGCAGCCTGCCGGCGAAGCGGCGCAGCGGGCGGAGGACGAAATGCGCGCGCCGACCTTGCCGGCTGGACTCGCCAGCACCTGGCCGCCTACAAGTACCCGCGGCGGTTCGAGTTCGACGACACCCTCTCGCTGGCATCGGGCAAGGTGCTCAAGCGCGAGCTGGTCGATCGCTACCGGAGTCTGGCTAGCGAGTAAGCCGGCCAGTGCCGCCGTGGCCGGCAGCCGGGGACTTTAGTCTCTGGTGCGTCCCCGGCAGGTCGGACACCGTGCGCGTAACGGCCGTCAGCGTGAGGTGATGGCACAACAGCATCCGGCAGTGGCCAGCATGCCCGGCGGAGAGGAAGCCGAATGGACCATGCACCCGCTTGGCGGCTGAACTGGGGCAACATCGTCACGCTGGGTGCACTCCACCTAGCCGCGATCTACGCGCTCTGGGCACTGGTCCGGCTCGTATTGCAGCCGCCCGCAATGGGCGACGCCGCCAAGATCGTGGTGCTGTTCGTCGTGCTGGCCACGGTGACGGGCTTCGGAATCACCGTCGGCTATCACCGGCTGTTCACCCATACCGGCTTCGAGTGCTCCCCGATGCTGCGGATTCTGCTGCTGGTGTTCGGCGGCATGGCCATCGAGGGTCAAGCCGACAAGTGGGTCCGCGACCACCGCCAGCACCACCGCAAGTCGGATGTGACCTGGCACAGCGTGGTTGCCGCCGGCAAGGATCCGGCCCGGGCCGGCTACGACCCGCACTCGCCGTACGAGTACCCGGGCCTGCGTGGCCTGCTCTGGGCGCACCTGGGCTGGCTGTTCGTGCACCACGACCAGCCTCGGCGACCCTCACCAGACCTGGACAACGACCGGTGGATCCAAGTGCAGAAGAAGTACTACCCGGTGTTGATCGTTGCCAACTTCGCCATCCCGTTGGCGGTGGCCGGCTGGAACGGTCTGCTGATTGCCGGCGTGCTGCGGACGGTGTGGATCCAGAACGTCACTTGGGCGATCAACTCGGTGACCCACGTATACGGCCGCCGCGCGGTGGACTCGGCCAACCGGGCCTACACCCGGGACAACAGCCGCAACGGTCCGCGCTGGCTGGCTTGGCTCACCTTCGGTGAGGCCAACCACGCCAACCACCACGCCCGACCACGATGGGCTTGGCACGGCTGGTACCGCGACGACACCGACCCGTCCCGGGCGCTGCTCATCTGGCTGGAACACCGGGGCTGGGTCCGTCATGTGGTCAAGCCGGAACTGCCGGTGCACTTCGCCGCCGGCGAGTCCGCGCCGGCGGTGACGCCGCCCCGGGTACGCCGACCAATTGCCGCCTGAGTTCGCCGGCGACGGGGAGGCCGTCTGACGAGGCCGAGTGCTAGCCGTCGGTGGCAGACCCCTGGGCGGCAAGCACGGCGCTGGCGTGGTCCGGGACGAAGGTCTGCATGTCCCGCGGGGGCCGCTCGTAGCCCCGGGAAGGCGGCCGCGACGGCAGTTGCAGGGCTGGGCGCTGCACCTCGTAGTACGGCACCGTGGACAGCAAGTGCGCGATCATGTTGATCCGCGCCCGGCGCTTGTCCTCGCTCTCCACGACGTACCAGGGGGCCTCGGGAATGTCGGTGTGGACGAACATCTCGTCCTTGGCCCTCGAGTAGTCCTCCCATCGGGTGATGGACTCCAGGTCCATGGGAGAGAGCTTCCACTGCCGCATCGGGTCCTGCAGCCGACCACGGAACCGTCGCTCCTGCTCCGCGTCGCTGACCGAGAACCAGTACTTGCGCAGCAGGATGCCGTCCTCGACGATCAACCGTTCGAGGATCGGACACTGGTGCAGAAAGCGTCGGTACTGGTTCTGGGTGCAAAAGCCCATCACCCGCTCAACGCCTGCCCGGTTGTACCAGCTGCGGTCGAACAACGCGATTTCCCCGGCGGCCGGCAGGTGTTCGACGTAGCGCTCGAAGTACCACTGGGTGGCCTGCCGTTCGGTCGGCGCCGGCAGGGCGACGATGCGCGCGATGCGCGGGTTCAGAAACTCCGTGACCCGCTTTATCGTGCTGCCTTTCCCGGCCGCGTCCCGGCCTTCGAACACGACTACCAGCCGGGCACCCTCGCGCTTGACCCACTCCTGCACCTTGACCAGCTCGGCCTGCAACCGGAACAGCTCGCTGTCGTAGAGCGCCCGGGGCAGCCGGTCCGGCTTGCCGTCCTTCGTCGACACCTTCGACGGCTTGGTCTTGGAGCCCTTGCCCGCCACGCTCGCCTCCACCACATCACCGAAGACACTCCGACGAGCCACCGTAATGGGCCATCGGCCGGACGCGGGGCGACGCTGGCACCGCGACGTGGGCAGCGCCCGGGGTTGGCGGGCGAGTCGACGTCTGGGGTCAGTTCGCGCGCTGCGCTGGTATCCCGGTCAGCAGCCCGCGCACCTCAGCCTCCCGGTAGCGGCGGTGCCCACCGAGGGTCCGGATGGACGTCAACTTGCCGGACTTGGCCCACCGGGTAACCGTCTTCGGATCCACGCGGAACATCGAGGCCACCTCGGCCGGGGTGAGCAGCGGCTCCGCCTCAGGAGTGCGTGATTGCATGGCCGTTCCTTTCTCCATGGACCGACCGCGATGGCCCATTGCCGTCACCGTTGTCTTCGACCAGCGTTCACGCTAATCGCCCGCGGGGGTCATTGTCGCGACGAAACCGACATAGTTGGCGTCTGCGCTGAGAACGGTGGGCTGGGCCAGGCCCACCGCAGCGGCACTGTCCGGCACTACCCTTCCCCGGGGCACACCCGGGGCACACCGGGGGCACACCAGCCCCGTCTCCCGGAGGTCGGCGACCGGTCACCACCGCCGCGGGCACCGGGGCAGCGCCCGGCACACCCGCCCGGGCCGGAAACTGAAGGAGTCAGGCGTGGGCGTCTTCGCCAGCACCACCGGACACGAGCAGGTCAGCTTCGTCCAAGACCTGGCATCCGGTCTTCGAGCCATCTTCGCGATCTACTCCACGGCCTTGGGGCCGGCTCTCGGCGGCACGCGCTTCTATCCCTACGCCACGGAGTCCGACGCGCTCGCCGACGTGCTGAACCTGTCTCGGGCGATGGCCTACAAAGCCGCGGTGGCGGGGCTGGACCTTGGCGGCGGTAAGGCGGTGATCATCGGTGACCCCGCGACCGACAAGACGGAGCCACTGCTGCGGGCCTACGGCCGCTTTGTGCAGGCGCTCGGCGGCCGCTACTACACGGCCTGCGACGTCGGCACCTACGTCGAGGACATGGACGTTGTCGCCCGCGAGTGTCGCTACGTCACCGGCCGATCGCCGGCCCAGGGCGGTGCCGGTGACTCGTCGGTGCTGACGGCGTACGGCGTGTTCCAGGGCATGCGGGCGGCGGCCGAGCGGGTCTGGGGGGCGCCCAGCCTGGCCGGACGTCGGGTCGGCGTGAACGGCGTCGGCAAGGTCGGCCGCCATCTCGTCGAGCACCTGGTGGCCGACGGCGCGACCGTCACGGTCGCGGACGTCAACGCCGTCGCGGTGCGGCGCGTGACGGCGGCCCACTCCGATGTCGCGGTGGCCGACCCGCGGACCATCCTGGCTGAGCCGCTCGACGTCTACTCGCCGTGCGCCATGGGTGGCGAGCTCGACGACGCCAGCGTGCCCACGCTGCAGGCCAAGGTCATCTGCGGCGCCGCCAACAACCAGCTGGCCCATCCCGGAATCGAGAAGCAGCTGGCCGACCGGGGGGTGCTCTACGCGCCGGACTACGTCGTCAACGCCGGCGGACTGATCCAGGTGGCGGACGAGATCGCCGGCTACTCCGAGCCGCGAGCCCGGGCCCGGGCGGGAGCGATCTTCGACACCACCCGGACGGTCTTCCGCATCGCCGAGCAGGAAGGCGTGCCGCCGGCGGTGGCCGCTGACCGGCTCGCGGAGCGCCGAATGGCCGACGTCGGGCGGTTGCGCATGCTGTACCTGCCGAGCTGACTCATCGGCGGCCCGCACCGGCATCGGCGCCCAGACCGGGAGCAGGCCGGCGCCGGGGGCGTCACCGGCGCCAATATGCCGCTGCTTGCTGGAGCCTGTACCGTAGGCTTTCCGGACACGGGCGGAACAGCCTGCCGTCTTGGACGCGCGATCATCACCCGGGGCATCGCCCCGTCGTACCGAGGGGGTCGAGCCATGGGGCGCGGCCGAGCCAAAGCCAAGCAGACCAAGGTTGCCCGAGAGCTCAAGTACAGCACCGGCGGCACTGACCTCGAGCGGTTACGGGCTGAGCTCGCTAGCGGGTCCACCACCGCGACGCCGAACGGTTCGGGTGTCGACGACGTCGACGGTTTCGGCGGGGACTTGGCCGTGGATGAGTACGACGATGTCGAGGACGACGAGGCGCAGCCCGGTTCCGACCGCAGCCAGGCGCGCTAGCCAGGCGCGATGGCCAGCGCGGCTGGCCATCGGCTCATCCCGGCTCGCGTCTTAGCCTGGGTGGTCGCCGACCAGCCGCACGGCGCCGGTGCCGGGCACGACCTCGCCGACTGCCCAGGCCGGAACCCGGCGCGACATCAGCGTGGCCAGCGCCCGGTCGACCTGGTCGGCCGGAACGAGAGCGA
>JADGOU010000239.1 GCA_017882835.1 Frankiaceae bacterium
ATTCAAGGTCCTTTCGGTGCCCCGTTGCTGTCGTTCACGCTGTCTGGGAAGGTGCCCTGGTGGTAAGTGTTGCCGCCTCCGATCATTCTCGGCACTTCCGCTGGGCCGGCGGACGGCGGCGGGGAAAGGTTGCCGGATGCGCCGGGAGTGGGAGCCGGAGGACCTGCTGGCGTGCTGGACGCTGATGGACCCTGACCGGCAGTTGCTGGCGAACAAGGCCGGTGCGACGCGGTTGGGGTTCGCCGTGTTGCTGAAGTTCTTCGAGCTGGAGGCCCGCTTTCCCCGCCACGGCGGGGAAGTGCCGCCGGTCGCGGTGGCCTACCTGGCGCAGCAGGTGGGGGTCGAGGCCGCCGAGTTCACCCGGTACGGCTGGTCCGGGCGGGCGGTGAAGTACCACCGGGCGCAGATCCGGCAGGCGTTGGGCTTCCGGGAGTCGACTGTGGCCGACGAGGACCGGTTGGCGGCATGGCTGGCCGCCGAGGTGTGCCCGGTGGAGTTGCGGGAGGAGGCGCTGCGCGAGGCGGTCGCGGCCCGGTGCCGGGCCGAACGGATCGAGCCGCCGGGTGCCAGCCGGCTGAACCGGGTGATCGGCGCCGGCCGAGCGGCAGCCGAACGTGACCTGTGCGGGCGCACGGTCACACGGCTGCCCACCTCGACCGCGGAGCGGCTGGAGGCTCTGGTCACTGTCGGCGTCGCGGATGACGCCGCGGGCGGGGAGGGGGCGCTGGCCGAGCTCAAGGCCGACCCTGGCCAGGTCAGCCTGGACACGCTGCTACGGGAGGTCGCCAAGCTGGCGCGTGTTCGCGCCCTGGCGCTGCCCGAGGGTCTGTTCGCCGACGCCAGCGACAAGGTTGTGGCGGCGTGGCGGACGCGGGCGGCCAGGGCCTACCCCTCGGATTTGCGGGCCGCGCCGCGACCGGTCCGGCTCACCCTGCTGGCTGTGCTGTGTTGGGCGCGCACCGCGGAGGTGACCGACGCTCTGGTTGACCTGCTGATCGCCCTCGTACTCAAGCTCAATACCAAGGCGGAGCGGCGGGTGGAGGGCGAGTTGCTGGAGGACCTGCGCCGGGTCCGCGGCAAGGAGGGCTTGCTGTTCGCGCTGGCCGAGGCGGCCGTGTCTCATCCCGACGACACGGTGCGGGCGGCGCTGTTCCCGGTGGTCGGGGAGGCGACGCTGCGTGACCTGGTCCGTGAGGCCAAGGCCAACGAGCAGGTGTTTCGGTCCCGGGTTCGCACCGTGCTCACCTCCTCCTACACCAACCACTACCGGCGGATGCTGCCCAAGCTGCTCGCGGCGCTGATGTTCCGGTGCAACAACACCGCCTACCGGCCGGTGATGGACGCGCTGGACCTGCTCGCCCGCTACGCCGGCCGGGATCGGGCTCGCTGGTACGACCCGGGCGAGCAGGTCCCGCTCGACGGCGTCGTGCCCGCGGCGTGGCGGGAGGCGGTGTACGACGAGCGCGGCCGGGTGCTGCGGGTGCCCTACGAGCTGTGCGTGCTCACCGCACTGCGCGACGCGATCCGCCGCCGCGAGATCTGGGTGGTCGGCGCCGGCCGTTGGCGCGACCCGGAGGCCGACCTGCCGAGCGACTTCGAGGACAACCGGGACGTGCACTACGCCGCGCTGCGCCAGCCGACCGACCCCACCGCGTTCATCGCTGAGCTTCGCACCGCGCTGGGCACCGGCCTGGCCCGGCTGGACACCGCGCTGCTGAAAGACACCACCGGTGGGGTGGCGATCACCTCCCGGCGGGGCGAGCCGTGGATCGCCGTGCCCAAGCTGAGCTCGCTGGCCGAGCCCACGTCGCTGGGCACGCTGAAGGACGAGGTCGCCAACCGGTGGGGCACCGTGCACCTACTCGACGTGCTCAAGGAGGCCGACTGGCTCACCGAGTTCACCGCCGAGTTCACCTCGGTGGCCTCTCGGGAGATCACCAGCAGGGATGCGCTGCGCCGCCGGCTGCTGCTCGTGCTGTTCGGGCTGGGTACCAACATCGGCGTCGGCCAGATGGTCGCCGCCGGGGAGCACGGGGAGACCGAGGCCGCGTTGCGCCGGGTACGGCGCACCCACATCACCCGGGACAACCTGCGCCGGGCGATCACCCGGGTGGTCAACGAGACGTTCACCGCCCGCGATCCGGCCTGGTGGGGCACCGGCACCGCCTGCGCGTCGGACTCGAAGAAGTTCGGGTCCTGGGAATCGAACCTGATGACCGAGTGGCACGCCCGCTACGGCGGCCCAGGGGTGATGATCTACTGGCACGTCGAGCGCAAGAGCGTGTGCATCTACTCCCAGCTCAAGAGCTGCTCGTCCTCGGAGGTCGCGGCGATGCTCGAGGGGCTGCTGCGGCACATGACCGACGCCGAGATCGACCGCAACTACGTCGACACCCACGGCGCCTCCGTCGTCGGGTTCGCCTTCACCTACCTGCTCGGCTTCCGGCTGCTCCCACGGCTGAAGAACATCGGCAGCCAGCGGCTCTACCGCGCCGATGAGGCCACCGCCTACGGTCAGCTCGGCCCGGTGCTGTCCCGACCGATCCGCTTCGAGCTCATCGCCCAGCAGTACGACCAACTCGTCAAGTACGCCACCGCACTGCGGCTGGGCACCGCCGAGGCCGAGCAGGTGCTGCGCCGGTTCACCCGCGGCGGACCCAAACACCCCACCTACCTGGCACTGGAAGAGCTCGGCCGGGCCGTGAAGACGATCTTCCTGACCGAGTACCTCGCCGCCGAAGCGCTCCGCCGGGAGATCCACCAGGGGCTGCAGGTGGTGGAGAACTGGAACTCCGCCAACGGGTTCTTCTTCTACGGCAAGGACTCCGAGCTCACCGGCGCCGACCGGGAAGGCCAGGAGATCAGCATGCTCGCGCTGCACCTGCTGCAGTCCGCCGCGGTGCACGTCAACACCCTGCTGCTGCAACGGGTCCTCGACGAACCGGTCTGGGCCGACCGGCTGAGCACGGCCGACCGACGCGGGCTCTCGCCGTTGTTCTGGTCCAACATCAACCCCTTCGGGGAGTTCCGGCTGGACATGGCGACCCGGCTGGACGCCGGCCTGTCCCGCAGCGTCGGGCAACCGATGTGACCACAACCGCCGGGAAAGCAGACGAACCGCCGGCGGTGTCGCGCCGTACCCCGCCCAAGCGGAAAGCCCGCGAGCTGGCCAAGCACCTACGGGGCGAACGACCGGACTACGCCTACCTCAAAGAGGTGTTCCGGCACCTGCGTGCCGAACTCGACATCGAGGTGGTCACCGCACCCGTGCGGCTGCCCTACGTGCCCACCGAACAGGAGATCCGCCGCTACTACCAGACGGTGTGGACGGGTCGCCGCACCGGCGACATCGTGCTGATCAAGACCCTGCTCTACACCGGCGTCCGCGTCGCCGAACTCGTCGCGATCCGCCTCGACGACGTCGACCTGGACGCCTGCCGCGTCCAGATCCGCCAAGGCAAAGGCAACAAGGACCGCGTCGTACCGTTTCCGCAGACCTTCGCCGAGACGCTCGCGCTGCACATCAGCGACCGCCGCAAGACCGGTGGGGCGCACCTGTTCGAGAGCTCGTGGAAGAAGCCCTACTCCACTCGCGGCATCCGCGCGCTGCTCGCCCGCTACGCCACCACGGCCGGGCTCCCACACAACATGGCACCGCACCGGCTCCGGCACTTCCTGTTCACCTGGCTCAAAACCCAGGGCATCGACGACGCCCTGATCCAGCCCTACTCCGGACACACGACCCGCACCTCGCTGGAGATCTACTCCAGGATGGCGCTCAGCGACGCCCAAGACGCCTACCAGGAAGCGATCACCCGTTTCCCCGTATAGGCAGCCGAACCACCTTGCCCCTGATGACACCGACCCGAGTATCAGGCCGATCAGGGTGGCGACGGCCGGGACTGGGCGTCGAGCAGCAGCGCCAGCACCGGCAGCACCAGCTCGTCCGCCAAGCCGCGCAGGGGTCAGCGCTCATCCGACGGCTCCGGTGGGTCGGCGAGGCTGAGCTGGACGCGGCCGGCCAGGGCGTCCAGCAGTCGGGTGACGATGGCGGTGTCGACCGGGTCCAGGTCGGCCAGCAGCGTCTCGGGGTCCCGGTCGCCGGCCAGGATCCGGCGCAGCACCCCGGCCAGCGCGGCCCAGTCCCTCGTGTCGGCATAGCGGTCGAGGACCCCATCCACCTGCTGGAGTGCGCCCTGGTCGCCGGTGGTGGCGGCGAGGATGGCCGCGAGCACCGGCTCCCACTGGTCGAGATGACGGTCGAGGCCGGTGGCCTGGTCGGCGGGCATGGTGCGGGCGGTGTGCAGGATGTCGTCGAGGGCTCCCTGCTGGCGGCCGGCGTCGGGTTGCAGGGCCTCGAGCAGGGCGCCGAACCGGACCCCGTCGACTCGCTCGACGGTCTGGCGAACCTGGTCGATCGTGGTGGGGGCGGCGGCCGCGGCGGCGGGGTCGGCGAGCTCCCGGGCGAGCTGGCGCAGGTTGTCCTGCAGGTCGCGGGTCATGCCGGTGAGCCGGTAGAGCAGGGTGGCGGCGAGCCGGTGCGCGAGCCACTCCTCGGGTGCGGCGCCGGCCCGCAAGTAGTTGGCCAGGTTGTGGTGACTGGCCGCGACGCCTTCCGGGTCGGAGTGGACGTAGTGGTAGCGCAGGGCGGCCTGTTCGTGGTGGGCTGCCGGCCCGGGATGTCCCTGCCGGTTCGCGAGGCCGGCCCGGGCGGACAGCACCTTCCCGAGCCTCTCGGTGTCCGCCGCCGCTTCGAACACCTCCTGGCAGTGGCCCAGCAGCCGGTCGGCCCGGTCGAGCCGCCCCAGGGACAGCAGCGGGCCGTAGTCGTTGAACTCGGTGCG
>JADGOU010000240.1 GCA_017882835.1 Frankiaceae bacterium
GGTCTGGGCCGCCGGCTCGCGGACGACCGCTCCTACCCGCGCCGGGCTGGCCAGCCCGGCGGCGGCGTAGGCCGCGTCGGTGTCCAGGGACTCCGCCTGCAACAGTGCCGCCGTGAGCCGGTCGAGCCGGTCGCGTTCGCGGCGCAGCAACGACAGCGCGGTGTCGTAGCTGGCTTCGAGCACCCGGCGGATCTCGGCGTCCACCAGCTCCTTGGTCGCCGGCGAAACGCTGCCGCCGTCCATCGAGAACGGCTGCTCCTTGGCCGGGTCGGGCAGCACGGACACGGGGCCGATCGCCGGGGACATCCCCCAGCGGCCGACCATCTGGCGGGCGATCGCGGTGGCCTGCTCCAGGTCGTTCTCGGCGCCGGTCGTGGTGTCGCCGTACTCCAGATCCTCGGCCGCCCGACCGCCGAGCATGCCGGCTATCCGGCCGTGTAGGTAGCCGGCGGAGTAGCCGTAGCGCTCGACATCGGGGACCTGGAAGGTGACGCCCAGAGCGTGCCCGCGCGGCACGATAGAAATCTTGCGCACCGGGTCGGCGCCGGGCGTCAGCATCCCGATGAGTGCGTGTCCGGACTCGTGGTACGCCGTACGGCGCTTCTCCTCCGGTGACTGCACGATGCGCCGGGCGGTGCCCAGCACGACCCGCTCGAGGGCATCGGTGAAGTCGGGCATCTGCACCTGGTCATGGTTGCGCCGGGTGGCCACCAGCGCCGCCTCGTTGACCAGGTTGGCCAGCTCGGCACCCACCATGCCCGGCGTGGCGGCGGCCAGCGCGTCGAGGTCGACGTCGGCCGCCAGCGGCACCTTGCGGACGTGAACTTCGAGGATCTGCCGCCGCCCGATCGAGTCCGGGGCGTTGATCGTCAACCGCCGGTCGAACCGGCCCGGACGCAGCAGCGCCGGGTCCAAGATCTCCGGTCGGTTTGTGGCGGCCAGCACGACGACGCTCTCCCGGCCGGTGAAGCCGTCCATCTCGGTCAGGATCTGGTTCAGCGTCTGCTCGCGCTCGTCGTGCCCACCGACGCTCATGGCGCCGCCGCGGGCGCGACCAATGGCGTCCAGCTCGTCGATGAAGATGATCGCTGGCGCGTTCTGCTTGGCCTGCTCGAACAGGTCCCGGACGCGGCTCGCGCCGACGCCGACGATCATCTCGATGAACTCTGACGCCGAGGCGATATAGAACGGTACGCCGGCCTCGCCGGCCACCGCCCGAGCGAGCAGCGTCTTGCCGGTGCCTGGTGCCCCGGCGAGCAGGACGCCCTTGGGCATGTTGGCGCCGAGCCGCTGGTAGCGCTCCGGGTGGCGCAGGTAGTCGACGATCTCGACCACCTCGTCCTCGACCTCGTCGATGCCGGCCACGTCGTCGAAGCCGGTTCGCGGGCCGGCCTCCGGCTCGAACCGGCGGGCCTTGGAGCGGCCGAAACCACCCAGCCCCCCGGCCCCGGCGGCGGCGGCCGCCCGGCGGGCCAGCAGGATGAACAGACCAACGAGCAGCAGGGTCGGGCCGAAGCCGAGTAGGACCTGCTGCAGCAGGGAGGCGCCCGCCGGCGGCTTGGCGCTGACCTCGACGTTCTTGCTGGCCAACGCCTCGTAGAGGTTGTCGTTGGCGAAGGTCGGCCGGTGGGTGCTGAACCGGGTGACGTCGCTGCCCTGGTCGCCGGCGGGGTAGTGCACTGGGGACCGGAAGTCGCCGGTGATCGCGTCATTGGTCGAGGTCACCGTGGTGACATTGCCGGCGTCCACCTGGGGGCGGAAGACCGTGTAGGGCAGCTCGGTCCGCGACGGCGACCGCAGCATGAACGACGACACCAGCCAGTTGACGATCAACAGCAGCAACAACCAGGTCCAGAAGCCACGCGAGGTCTGCCAGCGCGGTGGTTTCGGCGTGCCCGTCTCCCCCGGCCGGGCTCCCTCCACCCGCCACGGGGTGCGCTGCTCGGTGCCGGCCGGCTTCTGCTCGCCGCGGTCGCGTTGGACGACCGGATCCGCCATGGCTTTCCTTGGAGTCGGGGTCAAGGGCGCGGCGGCGCCGGCCGGCGCAAGACCGGTGCCCGCAGCCGCCGCTAGATACCGAAAGCCTAACGGCGCCGACGGGAGACGGGCTGTCCGCGAAGCATCGGTCGGTCATCCGTCATCCGTGTGACGCGCAGCCGTAAATGCGCCGGTCGGACAGAGGTGGTTGGCACGGTCCGCGCTTGGCTTAGTGATCTTGTGCCGTAAGAGGCGTCGTCAACCGATACAAGGCACGGCGGAACTGGCCAGTCTCAACACCTACTGCTGGTCGATCACTTCGATCGGGCAGTTGGGGCCGGTGGCGGCGGCGAGCCGGCCGTCGGTCGTGAGGAGGACAGAGTCCAGTGCCTCGGCGAGCGCTACATACATGGCGTCCCATCCGCGCACGGTGTCCCGCAGGTCCCACGCTCGGGCGAGCAGGAGTCGGTGCCCGAAGCGTTCGCCAGGCCAGGCCTCGAGGTCCTCGACTGCCTGGGTGGCCTCGGTGCGGTCTAGATGTCCACGCTGGTACTCGCGCCGGATGACGCCGAAGACCTCGACGTCGATGATATGGGGAGCAGCATGATCGTTGTCGGCGCTCAGTCGGTTGCGGATTCCTTCGGCGCCCGGTCCACCGATCACCACCGCACAGAGGCAGGAGGCGTCAACCACCACCATCTGGCCACCCGCCACGCTGCTCGTCGAGCGCCGCGAGGACCTCGACGTGCCCGAGCGGCGACGAGCGCCGCCGGGTGCGCTTTAGCCATTCCGCCACGCTGGGTCGTGCAGCTAGGCGCACGGCCTCGGCGCGCAGCAGCTCGGGGACGCTGATGCCGGCCTCGACGGCACGCCGGGCCAGGCCCGCGTAGACCTCGTCATCGAGGTCACGAATCTGCACGGTCTTGGGCACAGCCCGAAACTTAGCATGCGAGTGCGCATCCCAACATGCAATCCTGCAACTGAGTAGCAGTGCGTGTTCCGCATCCATCAGCAGGGTCACAGTCATCCGCCGCGGCTACTGGTTGGCGGCCGCCGGCCGGCCGGCGAGCGTCAGGCTGAGCTGTTGGGTCTGGGTGCCCCGGCGCACCGTCGCGGTGACCACGTCGCCCGGCCGGTGCGGCCGCAGCGCCGCCAGAAAGTCTTCCGGAGTCCGCACTGGCTTGCCGTCGAAAGCGGTCAGCACGTCGCCGGGGCGCATGCCAGCCTGGTCGGCCGGTCCGGCCCGCACGACCGAAAGGACCACCGCCCCATCGGTGTTGGGCAGCCCGAGCTGGTTGGCGATCTGCGGTGTGATCGGCGTTTGCTCGATGCCGGCGAAGGCATGCTCGGCCCGGCCGTTGGTCCGCAGCTGCTCGGCGACATCAACAACGGTCGCCGCCGGGATGGCAAAGCCCAGCGACACCGCCCCCGACGACGGTGGGATGTAGGCCTCGCTGACCCCGATCACCTCACCGGCGCCGTTCACCACCGCGCCGCCGGAGTTACCCGGGCTGATCGCCGCATCAGTCTGGAGCAGTTCCACCAGCGCCTGGCCCTCGGCCGCAGAGCCGGGAATCTCCCGGTGCAGCCCCGAGACGATGCCAGCAGTGACGGTGTTCTCGAACCCGAGCGGGCTGCCGATCACGACGTCCAGATCGCCGATCCGCGGCAGGATGGTCTGGTACGTCGGCACCGGCAGGTTCGTGCGGTCGGCTTGCACCAGCGCCAGGTCCGTCACGGCGTCGGTGGCCCGAACAGTGCCGGTCACCCGGCTGCCGTCGGCGAAGCCCACCTGCACGGCGGTGGCACCGCGGACCACGTGCTCGTTGGTGAGGATCAAACCGTCAGCGGTGTAGACGACGCCGCTGCCCAGGCCCTGGCCGACGAAGATTGTCACCACCGACGGTTGCAGCCGAGCGGCGATGTCGGGAATCTGCGCCGACCCGGCGCCAGCAGCGATCGCCCCGAGCGAGGGCGATCCGGATGCCGAGCCGGATGGGCTCGCGCCGGCGCTGCTGGTGGCACTGGGAGTGGAGCTCGGGCTGGACTGCGCCCGGCTGATCGGACTCGTGCCGGTGCAGGCAGCCGCCGACACTGGCACACCCATTGCGACGCCGATGGCGACGGCGACCCGCACACCTCGCCCGACCAGCGCCGGCAGCTGTCGAGGAGTTGCAGCGTCGTACGGCACGAGGGCTCCCTGGGCTGCCGGTGGACAAGCACACGCCGACGGGGCGGTCGGCGCGCACGGGCGGACTCGCCCGTGGATCCCCCGGCATCATGGCAGGTAACCCCGCCGGGACATACCCTCCGAGCCAGGCGTGCCGCGGCGGTACGGCCGGGCAGGGGTGCCGCCATGACGACGTTCCGGGTGTGGGCGCCACAGGCGCAACGTGTCGCCGTGGAGGTCGACGGCGAGCGGATGGAGCTGTTCGGCGGCACGGACGGCTGGTGGAGCCGCGACCTGCCCACCGCCGGTCCCGGCACCGACTACGCCTACGCGCTCGACGACGGCGAGGGCTACGGCCCACCCCTGCCGGACCCACGCTCGGCCTGGCAGCCGCGTGGGGTCCATGGCCCGAGCCGGGTGCTGGACCACACGGCGTACGCCTGGGGGGACGCGGCCTGGCGCGGCGTTCCCCTGCAAGGCAGCGTCATCTACGAGCTGCACGTCGGCACCTTCATTCCCGGGGGCACCCTGGACGCCGCCATCGCGCGGCTGGACCACTTGGTCACTCTTGGCGTCGACGTGGTCGAGCTGCTGCCTGTGGCCGCCTTCGACGGCCGACACGGCTGGGGGTACGACGGGGTAGCCCTCTTCGCGGTGCACCAGCCCTACGGTGGCCCGGAGGCGCTAAAGCGGTTC
>JADGOU010000241.1 GCA_017882835.1 Frankiaceae bacterium
CCACCGAGCTGGGTCGCCAGGGACGCTGCCGCCCCCGGCGTCCAGCCGGTGCTTGAGCCAGCCATGACCGTGCGCGGGGTCGGCGGCTGCCGTTGGTGCGACGGCGAGCGCGGCCGCTGCGTCCAGGCCGCCGGCGCCTGCGGCGTCCGGGTTGGCCAGGCCGGGGGCGTCGTACGTGGTGCCGGTGAGCAGTTCCTTGACTGCATCCGGACTCAGGTCGGGTCGCACCGCGAGAACGTCGGCGACCGCGCCGGCGGTCACCGCGGTGGACATGGAGGTTCCTGACCCGCGGAAGTAGCTGTCGCCGACGCGGGAACCCGGGTTCTCGGTGTCGATCACACTGCCGGGGTCGCGCAGGCTGACCACGTGCGTTCCCGGGGCGACCAGGTCAGGCTTGGCCAGGTCGTCGGCACTGTCACCGCGGCCTGACCAGGACGAGACCACGTCGTCGCCCCGCTCGATGGTGTCCACCGGGTCGACTGCGCCGGCGGTGAGCAGCGTCGGGTCGATGCCCGGAGATGCCACGCTGCCGGGTGCGGGGCCGCCGTTGCCGGCAGGCACGACGACGGTGATGCCGGCGTGCCACAGTCGATCCAGAGCCAGGACGAGCGGGTCGTCGGCGACCTGGGCCGGGCTGTCCGAACTCAACGACAGGTTGACCACCCGGACCCCGTAGCGATGGCCCTGGCTGGCCACCGCCTGCAAACCGCGCAACACCTGCACCAGTCCCGTGCTGCCGTCCGAGTTCGCGACCCGGACGTCGAGGATGTTCGCGCCGGGAGCGACTCCCCGGTAGGCGCCGCCGGAGGCAACGCCGGAAGCAGCGATTAACCCGGCCATGAACGTGCCGTGGCCGAAGCCGTCGCGATCGCTGGAGCGTGACATGTCGAGATGACCCACGATTCGGCCGGCGAGTTCCGGTACGTCGGCGACGCCGGTATCGACGACCGCGACCGTGACGCCGCTGCCCTCCGTGCCAGCCGGCGGCAGGCCGACCGTGGACCGCAGCGTTACAGCGGGTTCGCCCGCCCCAGCCGCCGCTGCCGCGGCCGTGCTCGCGGCAGCGGCGGTCGTCGACGCCACGGTGAACGGACGGTTCGCGGTGACCCGGTAGCTCGCGGCCAGCGCACGCCCGACCGGCAGGGTCGCGCTCACCCCGGCGATCAGGGGCAGCAGGTCGACCACGTGACCACCGGCGGCCGTCACGGCCGCCGCAGCGCTGCCTGCGTCGCCGCCGGTGACGATGACTGTCGCGGTGGACTCGCCGGCCGCCGCCTGGGCCGCGGGCAGGGCGCTGAGAACCGTGGCTGCCACGGTGCCGCCGATGGCCAGGGCCGCGGTGGCGCGGCAGCGGTGTCGCATCCCGCCTGAGGCGGCGGAGCGGGACAGGCGGTGGGAGTCGATGTCGGCAGCCATAGTCGATCTCCTCCAGGATTGGGCGTGCCCTGGTTGGTTCGACCGAATGGGCCGCCCCGCGGTACCTCCAAATGGGTGATCCAGCGCTGAGTCTTCCGGCCGCCGGGGTACCTGACGGGTAGATCAGCGGCGGACTAACCTTCGCAGCGCCGCTGGCAGGCCGCCTTGCGGTTCGCCGCCGCACTCCGGGAGACCGCCGTGACCGATACCAGCGGAGCCAACCGACTGGTGCGCGTGGACCGCCCGGACAACGGGGTCGTGCTGATCACGTTGGCGCTTCCGCACCGGCGCAACACCATGACCGCGGAGATGACCGCTGCGTGGACGGAGTCGGTGGCCCGGCTGCGGGGGGACCGGTCCGTGCGCTGTGTCGTCGTGACCGGAGAGGGCCGCGCCTTCTGTGCCGGCGGGGACATCGGGTGGATCGGCGCCGAGCCCGAGAAGTCGGTGGACCAGCTGCGGGATCGGATGCTGCGGTTCTACCGGGCGTGGTTGTCGATCCGAGACCTCGACGTACCGACCATTGCCGCGATCAACGGTCCAGCGGTGGGTGCCGGGCTCTGCCTAGCCATGGCTTGCGACCTGCGGTACGCCACGCCGGAGGCGGCACTGTCCGTGCCGTTCACCAGCCTGGGCATGCATCCCGGCATGGCTGCCACCTGGCTGCTGCCTGAGATCGTGGGGCTGCCGGTCGCCCGTGAGCTGTTCTTCACCGGTCGCCGGCTGACCGGGGCGGAGGCTGTCGGGCTCGGCCTGGTCAACGGCGTCTTCCCGAGCGAAACCCTGGTGGCCGACGTCCTCAGTGTCGCGGCTACGGTCGCGGCCCAGGCTCCGCAGGCGGTGCGGCTGACCAAGGTCGCGCTGGCCGCGGGCGGCCCTGCCTCGATCGAGTCGGCGCTGCAGTGGGAGGCCCTCGCCCAACCCATCACGCTGGCCACGGCGGATCTGCAGGAGGGGCTGCGGGCGGCCAGCGAAAGGCGCCGACCGAACTTCACCGGGGACTGACCGACCGCGTTCGAGCGAAGTTGGTCCGGTGGCGCCATGGCGGGCAATCTGGTGCGGCCAATCATGGCGGGCAATCTGGTGCGGCCAATACAGAGCCCCCGGCCGCGATGAGGGCCGCTCGCCTTCCCCTTGCGAACGACTCCCGAACGACCGGGGGCTCCGATGTCGAAGACGCTACGAGCGTCGCCGCGGGTCGTCAACGGCTCGACGGTCTGCCCTGTGGACAACGATGTGTACGCCGTGGGGGTGCTCCGAGGTGTCGGTGTGGAGCCGCGTCGGCGATGCCTGTGGACAGTGCGGGGACAACTTGCCGCGCGCCCCGGCTCACCTGGACAAACGTTGTCCCCCGCCTGTGGGCGAAGAATAGTTGTCCCGGTCCTCGTGGTGGCCTGCAGACTTTCGTCGGAGGTTGCCTCTAGCGTCGTTGACGTGACTCAGCCACATCCTCGGGACAACCGGGTCCAGGTTGTTCGTAGCGCTCGACGACAACGAACTGTCTCGGCGTACCGCGATGGCGACCGTACGGTCGTTCGCGTCCCGGCCCGGCTCAGCCGCGCGGAGGAGGAGGCCTGGGTTGCGACCATGCTGCAGCGACTCGCCCGCAGCGAGGCTCGGCGGCGCCCAGCCGACGAGGTTCTACGCGAGCGCGCTCTGGCGTTATCCCGTCAACACCTGGACGGTCGGGCGGTGCCGGCCGGCGTCCGCTGGGTCAGCAACCAGGGCAGCCGGTGGGGTTCGTGCACGCCCTCGACCAGGGAGATCCGGCTATCCCGCCGGCTGGAAGGCATGCCGGCCTGGGTGGTCGACTACGTGATCGTGCACGAACTCGCCCACCTGCTGGTTGCCGGCCACGGACCGCAGTTCTGGCGCTACGTCGAGCGTTACCCACGCTGCGAGCGAGCCCGCGGCTACCTGGAAGGCGTCGCGGCAACGGCTCGGCTGCCACTGACCGAGGACGCCGACAACGTGAGCGACGACGGCGGTGGCGTCGTCGGCTAGCCGGCCGGGTCGGGGTCGGTCGCAGCCGTCCCGCCGGCCTGGTCGTCCGGGCCTTCGCTGGACCCTGAGCCCGGCTTCGCGCTAGATCCGTCTCCTGTTGCGGGGCCTGAGTCGCCGGCGGCGAGCCGGCGCAGTTCGGCGTCGAAGTCAGTAGCCGCGTCGGTGTGCTCGGTCCCGGCCGCAAACCCCAGCGGGTCGTCGAGGTCGGCGGCGGAGGGCAGCAGGTCCGGGTGTGACCACACAGCATCCCGACCATCGGTGCCGCGGGTCGCGGCCAGCGCGGCCCACAGGTTCGCTGCGTCCCGCAACCGCCGAGGTCGTAGCTCAAGCCCGACGAATGTGGCGAATGCCTGCTCGGCCGGCCCGCCCTCGGCCCGCCGCCGGCGAACCGTCTCGCGCAGGGCGACCGCCGCCGGCAGATGACCGGTCGCGGCAGCCGTGGCCACCTCGTCGACCCACCCCTCGGTCAGCGCCAGCGCGGTCTCCAGCCGCGCCAGGGCGGCTCGCTGCGCCGGGCTTTCCTGCGGTTGGAACAAGCCTTCGCCGAGGGCTCGCTGCAGCGCCTCGGGGTCCATCGCGGTGGGGTCGATGCTGCCGAGCGCGCGGGAGATCGCGTCGCTGTCCACGCTGATGCCGCGGGCGTAGGCCGCCACGGCCTCGAACAGGTGCGACCGCAACCACGGCACATGGGTGAACAGGCGGTGGTACGCCGCCTCCCGCAGCGCCAAGTACAGCCGCACCTCTTCGGGTGGCAGGCCAAGACCGGCACCGAAGCCCGCCACGTTGACCGGCAGCAGCGCGGCCCGACCGCTCGGCCCCAGCGGCAAGCCGATGTCGGTGGAGCCGACCACCTCGGTAGCGAGGTTGCCGATCGCGGAGCCGACCTGGGCGCCGAAGACCAGGCCGCCGATCTGCCCCAGCATCCCGAGCAACGGCCCCGCCATGGCGCGCATCTCATCCGGCAGGACGCCGCCCATCGCCGCGACCACCCGGGTCGCAACCGGGTCGCACAGCTGCGCCCAGACCGGCGTGGTCGCCTCAACCCATCGCTGCCGACTCCAGGCTTCGGCCCCCGAGACGCCGGAGGGCAGCGTCGTCACCGGGTCCAGCCACAGGTCAGCCAGGCGCACCGCCTCTCCGACCTGGGCCACCTCCGCGACCGTGACCAGCCGGTCTTCGCGGGTGATCGCCTCCACGGCAGTCGAGCGGGCCAGGTCCCAGTTCACCGGGCCGCCCTGCCAGGACAGCAGGTCAGCCAGCCGACGGAGCGCACCGGACAGGTCGCCACCACCGACGCCGCCAAATAGTCCGCCGAAGGGGTCGCCACCGCCCGGACCGCCACCGCCCGGACCGCCACCGCCCGGACCGCCACCGCCCGGACCGCCACCGCCCGGACCGCCACCGCCCGGACCGCCACCGC
>JADGOU010000022.1 GCA_017882835.1 Frankiaceae bacterium
CCTTCATGGACCAGCGCGTGTACCCGGCAGAGCCAATCCTCGCCGAGCAGCTGGCGGCCCCACGCGACGACCCGTGGGAGACCACCGGTGTGATCGAGGAGCTGAAGGTGGAGGCCCGGCGGCGCGGGCTGTGGAACCTGTTCTTGCCGCACTCGCCACTGGGCGCCGGTCTGAGCAACCTGCAGTACGCGCCGCTGGCCGAAATCAGCGGGCACAGCCCGCAGCTCGCCCCCGAAGCGATGAACTGCTCCGCCCCGGACACCGGCAACATGGAAGTGCTGGCGATGTTCGGCACCGCCGAGCAACAGGACCGCTGGCTGCGGCCGCTGCTCGAGGGCGAGATCCGCTCCGCGTTCTGCATGACCGAGCCGGACGTCGCCTCCTCCGACGCGACGAACATCGACACCCGGATCGGGCGCGCCGGCGACGACTACGTCATCAACGGTCGCAAGTGGTGGTCCTCGGGGGCAATGAACCCGCGCTGCCAAATCATGATCGTGATGGGCAAGACCGATCCCGGCGGCGAGCGGCACCGCCAGCAGAGCATGGTGCTGGTCCCGCGGGTCACCCCGGGCGTGACGGTACGCCGCGGGATGACCGTCTACGGATACCGCGACGAAAGCCACGGCGGACACGCCGAGGTCGAGTTCGCCGACGTTCGCGTGCCGGTGTCAAACCTGATCGGCGAGGAGGGCGGCGGCTTCGCGATCGCGCAGGCGCGGCTCGGCCCCGGCCGGATCCACCACTGCATGCGGCTAATCGGGATGGCCGAGCGGGGACTCGCGGCGATGTGTTCCCGAGCCAGCGAACGGGTCGCCTTCGGCCGGCCCATCGCCGAGCAGGGCGTGGTGCAGGACTGGATCGCCGAGGCCCGCATCCGCATCGAGACCACCCGGCTGCTGACCCTGAAGGCGGCGTGGCTGATGGACACCGTCGGCACCCGTGGCGCCCACGGCGAGATTCAGGCGATCAAGATCCTTGCACCAGAGACCGCCACCTGGGTGCTGGATCGGGCCGTGCAAGCGCACGGCGGCGCCGGCGTCAGTTCTGACTTCCCGCTGGCCGAGATGTGGGCCGGCGCCCGGACGCTGCACCTGGCCGACGGCCCGGACGAGGTGCACCGAATGTCGCTCGCCCGCCGGGAGCTCCGTCAGCAACGCGAAGCGATCGCCCGCCGCCGCCCGCCGGTCTAGACCGGTCCGGCGGAATGGCAGCGGCCCTAGTCAGCGCAGCGCGGCCGCCAGCTCCGTGAGCTCCACCACCGAGGCGGTGCCGGTGACCACGAGGGTGGCGCCGCCGCCGCGCTGAACCAGCGCGCGAGTAGCGCCTGCGGCCTGACGCTGCTCCCACAGCCGGCCGCCGACTACGACCGAACTCCTCGGCGCCGCGCCATTGGTCCGGTCCGCCACGAACGCGTCCGTCTCGGCATTGCTCTCCTCCAGGGCGGCGTAGGCGTCCCGCGGAGTCACGAAACCGATGTGCAGCGCCACCGGTCCGGGTGTCCCCGGTGCCGGTGCGTCCACCCGGGAGCTGGTCGACCGCCACCCGGCGCCCAGCCCGACCGGGGCCAGCACCTGGTACGGCGCGACCGCTCGGGCGCGGGCCACATCCGGCCCATAGTCAACCGTCCGGACGCGCTGGGAGTTGCTCGCCGACGGCCGCGCGATCAGGAACACCACCACGACCACAGCGAGCACGAGGCCGAGCGAGCGGACCATGTCGGCAACGCTTTCCCGGCCACGCCGTCGTCCCGCCATACCGCCATGGTCCCCTGTGCCCGAGCGCGCCGCCCGGCGGCCTCACCCGGTCGGCGTCCCGATGCGGCTCACCAGCTCCAGTACGGCGTCGGCCAGCGCCGCCGCCTTGTCCGCGGTCTCGCTGATCGCCACTTCGGCACCCGCCTCGCCGACCACCGTGGTCAGCACGAGCACCAACGCCTCGTCGTACGGGGAGTCCTCGGCCTGCAGCAGCGTCGCATTGGCCCGCACCCAGTCCCGGTGCCGCCGCCGGACGACGAGCTCGAACCCGGGCGGACCGCCGCCGGCGAGGAACAGCCGGGCCAGGTCCCGCTCCAGCCAGCAACCCTCGAGGTAGGCACGAGCACCAGCCAGGAACTGCTCCAACGGTCGGCCCCGCCCCGCGGCCCGGGCGAGCGAGACGGCATCCGCCGCCCGCGCCTCCTGGGCGTCGGCGAAGTCCTCGTAGAGCGCGAGATAGAGATCGGCCTTGCCGCCGAAGTGGTGGTACAGGCTGCCCACGCTCGCCCCGGCCCGGGCGACCACGTCGGCGATGCTGGCCTCGGCAAAGCCCGCCGCGGCGAACACGTCCCGGGCGGCCGCCAGCAGCGCCTTTCGGGTCGCCGCGGCTCGACCGGGCTGCCCGGTTGTTGCGCCCGCGCGGCCGGTCGGGCTCACCGGCCGATCCATCGAGCCATATATGTGATCTCCGGGGTGTAGTGCGGGCCGCGAGAGGGGATCACGATGCCACCGCGACACGGCGTTGCGGCAGCGGAGGTGCCAGGTCATGTTGTGGACCATTGCGGCGGTCCTCGTGGTGCTGTGGCTGCTCGGACTGGTGGCCTTTCACATCACCGCCTGGGTCATCCACGTGCTGATCGTGGCCGCCATCATTGTTGTGGTCTACAACCTGGTGGCGGGCCGGCGCGGCACCAGGGTGTAGCACCCTCAACAGTCCCGCGGGTACGGCTGCTTCTCCCCCGTAGCGCCGTGCCCGCGGCTACTTCTTCGATAGAGCCGCTCGATAGGATGCGTACTCCGCCGGGCGTCCCCACCTCCCATGGCCTTTTCCGCGGTGAGGGCCCGCGGTGACGACCCGAGGAGTGCGAGTGACATCCCAACCCAAGATCGGCGAACCCACAACCGACGCGACGTACGACGTCGACGAGGGACACCCGCAGGCGGCGCGAGGGGAGGCGCCCGACCGCAACTTGGCCATGGAGCTGGTCCGCGTCACCGAGGCCGCCGCCATGGCCGCGGCCCGCTGGGTCGGCCGCGGAGACAAGAACGGCGGCGACGCCGCCGCCGTGGACGCCATGCGTCAGCTCATCGGCTCGGTGTCGATGAAGGGCGTGGTGGTCATCGGCGAGGGCGAGAAGGACGAAGCCCCGATGCTCTACAACGGGGAGTCGGTCGGGGACGGCAACGGCCCGGACTGCGATGTGGCCGTCGACCCGATCGACGGCACCACGCTGATGGCCAACGGCATGAACAACGCGCTCGCCGTGATGGCCGTCGCCGAGCGCGGCACGATGTACGACCCATCCGCGGTCTTCTACATGGAGAAGCTCGTCGTCGGTGCCGAGGCGGCCGATGTCGTCGACATCAGCCGGTCGGTCGAGGACAACGTTCGCGCCGTCGCCAAGGCCAAGCAGTCCAGGGTGGAAGACGTCACCGTCTGCATCCTCGACCGGCCGCGGCACGCGGGCATCGTCCGGGAGGTGCGCGAGGCCGGAGCCCGCATCAAGTTCATCTCCGACGGCGACGTCGCCGGCGCCATCATGGCGATCCGGCCGAACACCGGAGTGGACATGCTGCTGGGGATCGGCGGCACGCCGGAAGGCATCATCACTGCGTGCTCGGTCAAGTGCACCAGCGGCACAATCCAGGCGAAGCTGTGGCCGCGCAACGACGAGGAGCGGCAGCGGGCTCTGGACGCGGGCCACGACCTGGACCGAGTGCTGACCACAGCGGATCTGGTCCGCAGCGACAACGTGTTCTTCGTGGCCACCGGGGTCACCGACGGCGAGCTGCTGCAGGGAGTGCGCTACCGCGCCGGGACGGCCAGCACGCACTCCCTGGTCATGCGCTCCAAGAGCGGCACCATCCGCTATGTCTTGAGCGAGCACCGGCTGGCCAAGCTACGCGCCTACAGCTTGGTCGACTTCGACCACGCTGGAGCGCATCGGCACTGACCGACGCGGCGGACCGGAGGCAGATCGGGGGAGTAACGCTGCTCGCCGTACCGCCTAGGCTGGCGGGCCTGACTGACTGACTAGACAGATTAGGCGGACGAGCGGCGGGAGGAACGGTGGCGCAGGACGAGTTCCGGATCGAGCACGACTCCATGGGCGAGGTCCGGGTGCCCGCGGCGGCCAAGTGGCGCGCGCAGACCCAGCGGGCGGTGGAGAACTTCCCGGTTTCGGGGCTGCGGATCGAGCGGTCGCTGATCGGGGCGCTGGCCGCGATCAAGGGTGCCGCGGCCGTAGTCAACGCCGAGCTCGGTGTCATTCCGGACGACGTGGCCAAGGCGATTGCCGCGGCGGCCGCCGAGGTGGCCGCCGGTGACTGGGACGCGCAGTTCCCGATCGACGTCTACCAGACCGGCTCGGGCACTAGCTCCAACATGAACACCAACGAGGTGCTCGCCACCCTCGCCACCGATCGGCTCGGGTCACCGGTACACCCGAACGACCACGTCAACGCCTCGCAGTCCTCGAACGACACCTTCCCCTCCGCCATCCACATCGCGGCCACGCAGGCCATAGTCGGCAACCTCGTTCCCGCCCTCGAGCACCTGGCCGGCTCGTTGGGAACCAAGGCGAACGAGTTCGCGACAGTGGTCAAGAGCGGCCGCACCCACCTGATGGACGCCACCCCGGTGACGCTGGGGCAGGAGTTCGGGGGGTACGCCGCGGCCGTCCGCCACGGCGTCGACCGGCTGCGGGACGCCCTGCCTCGCATCGGTGAGCTGCCGCTGGGCGGTACGGCGGTGGGCACCGGCATCAACACCCCACCGGGCTTCGCCGCCAGCGTGATCGCCCGGCTGGTCGAGTCGCTGCAGCTGCCGCTCACCGAGGCCCGCGACCACTTCGAGGCCCAAGGCTCGCGCGACGCCCTGGTGGAGGCTTCCGGCGTACTGCGCGTCGTCGCGGTATCGCTCTACAAGATTGCCAACGACCTGCGCTGGATGTCGTCCGGCCCGCGGACCGGCCTGGCCGAGATCCGGCTGCCCGACCTGCAGCCGGGCTCGTCGATCATGCCGGGCAAGGTCAACCCGGTGATCCCGGAGGCGGTCTGCCAGGTCGTCGCCCAGGTGATCGGCAACGACGCCGCGGTGGCGTTCGGTGGCGCGGCCGGCAACCTTGAACTCAACGTCATGCTGCCGGTGATCGCGCGCAACCTGCTGGAGTCGATCCGGCTGCTGGCCAACATCTCCCGGCTGCTGGCTGACCGTTGCGTGGACGGTATCGAGGCCGACGTCGAGCGGTGCCGCACCTACGCCGAGTCCTCGCCGTCGGTAGTTACGCCGCTCAACCGCTACATCGGCTACGAAGAGGCGGCGAAGGTCGCCAAGCAGTCGCTAAGAGAGCAGAAGACGATCCGGCAGGTCATGCTGGATCGCGGGTACGTCGAGCGGGGCCTGCTCACCGAGGCCCAGCTCGACGACGCCCTGGACGTGCTGGCCATGACCAGACCCAAGGAGTCCTGAATGATCTTGCGCAGTGGTAAGTCACCCGAGACCGGCGAGTCGGCCGGACACGTCGGGCGCGGCGAGTTCCGCACCGACATCACGACGCTGCGCGAGCGGGCTCGGGCCGAGATCGAGAAGGGTCCGGTCACCGACTCCTACGGGGCGGACCTGCCCCGGGTGATCCAGGTGTGCAACGAGGCGCTCGCCACTGAGCTGGTCTGCGTGCTGCGCTACAAGCGCCACTACTTCACGGCCACGGGCATCAACGCCGAGCCGGTGGCCGCCGAGTTCCTCCAGCACGCCAACGAGGAGCAGGTGCACGCGGACTCCATCGCCACTCGGATCGTGCAGCTGGGCGGGTCACCGGACTTCAACCCGGAGACGCTGACCACGCGCTCGCACGCCCAGTACGACGCCAGCGATCACTTGCTGGACATGATCCGCGAGGATCTGGTGGCCGAGCGGATCGCTATCGCGTCGTACCTGGAGATCATCCAGTGGCTCGGCAACGGCGACCCGACCACGCGGCGGATGTTCGAGGGCATCTTGGAGCAGGAAGAGGAGCACGCCGACGACCTCGCGGGCTTCCTCGAGCGGATGGCGTGAGTCGTGGGGGAGGCGTTCTACCTCCCCGCTGGTGACTCGTTCGTCTCCACCGATCTGACCCGGGGGCCGTGGGACCCGCAGGCGCAGCACGGGGGTCCGCCGGCGGCCCTGTTGGCGACCGAGATGGACCGGCGACACCCCCGCGCCGACGTGATCGTCGCCCGGGTTACCTTCGAGATCCTCGGCTCGGTGCCGCTGCAGCCGTTGTCGATCTCCTCGGTGGTCCGGCGGCCCGGGCGCAGCGTCGAGCTGCTGGAAGGCGTGCTGTCGGCCGGCGAGCGCGACGTCCTGCGGGCGTCGATGTGGCGCATCCGGACGCGGGACACTTCGGCGGTGGCCGTACTGGCCGAGCCGGACAACGACGTGCCGGGCCCGGCGGTCGGCCGGCCGCTGGACTTCTTCCCCACCGGGCACGAGATCGGCTACCACACCGGCATGGACGCCCGGTTCGTCCGCGGGGCGTTCCTGCAGCCCGGGCCGGCGCTGACCTGGATGCGGATGCAGGCGCCGCTCGTAGCCGAGATGGACACGCCGCCGCTGGCTCGGGTCCTGATCGCTGCCGACTCCGGCAACGGGGTCAGCGGCGAGCTGGACTACCGGCACTGGCTGTTCGTCAACCCGGAGCTGACCGTGCACCTGTTCCGACTGCCGGTCGGGGAGTGGGTCTGCCTGGACGCCCGCACCACGGTTGGGGACCACGGGGTCGGTCTGGCCGACACCCTGCTCCGGGACGCCCACGGGCCGATCGGCCGGGGCCTGCAGAGCCTGTACGTAACGCCCCGGCCGAGCCCGCATGTCGGCGACCCCGGCAGCGAGCGCTGATCCGCCGATTCGCCGATCCGCCGAAAGTTGTGCGACGAAACGAGCCGCCGGCGGCTCGTTTCGTCGCACAAGTCGGCCCGACCGCTCGGAGCGCGGTCACGCACACTCCGTCAGGGGTCGGCGTCACCGGGGGCTGCCTCCGGTTGCTACCGACCGTACGCGAGCGCGGTGGGCCGCCCGGTGACCACCCGCGAACCTCGAGTGCAACGCGGCGATCACACTTCGCCGTCCAGAAAAGCCGCTGCGGCCGCGATCTCGGCCGCGGATTCGACTTCGGCGCGGATCCGGGCCGGCGTCAGCGGTTCGTCGAGCAGTCGGGTGTACCGCTCGACCAGCGGCTGGCCGGTCGGTCGGGCCTCCAGCCAGGTGCCGAGCAGCCGGCGGCCCTCGACGTACGTCGTGATGTAGGCGCGCCACAGCGGGTCGGTGAGGAACCGCAGCGACTGCCGGGCGCGGTCGGCGGGCACCAGCGCCCAGCGCTGCAGGTAGGTCACCACCTCGTCCTCCCCCCAGCCGTAGTCGTGCAGCATCAGGGCGGCGTCCTGGCGCACCCCGTCCAGCGGCAGCACCGCCTCGGCCACCGCCTCGGCCAGCTCGCCGTCGAAGGACAGGCCGAGATCGGCGTAGATCTCCTGCGCCCAGCGGCCCCAGCCGGGGCCGAGCGCCGCCGGCACGCCGAGGTCGGCCAGCCCTTCGGCCATCAGGCACTCCGGGGTGTTGACCAGGAAGATCGTGTGCTCTAGCCGGCCGCCGGTGGCCACCAAGCGCTGGTCCTTGCGGCAGTGTTCGGTGTGGTGCCCGGGGTAGGTCTCGTGCGCGACCAGCGCGGGCAACCCGGACAACCGGTTGGGCAGGTCGCCGTTGATCGCCACCAGGCTGGCGTAGTTGCCGCGGTAGTAGTTGAAGCCCGACCACGGCTTGTCGGTGACGACCTCGTACTCGACGGTCTCCCGCGCCGGCAACCCGACCTCGCGGCGGACGATATCGCGCAGCGCGCTGGAGATGGCCAGCACGCAGTCGCGCAGCCGCTCCGGCGGCACCTCGTCGGCCGTTCGGTACGCCGGGTACCGCTCGGCCAGCGATCCGGCGCCCGGCAGCAGCCGGTCGAGAGCAGCGTGTGCGTCGGCGTAGCGCTCCGGGTCGCCGCGGCTGGGGCGGACCTGGAAGTAGGCGGCCACCTCGTCGACGTAGCCGATCTCGGTGCCGGCCAGCTTGCGGCCGCTGACCTCCAGGCCGCGCAGCTGCCCGGCCAGGAAGGCGACCCGCTCCTCGGCCAGGCCGGCCGATGGCAGCTCGGTGCGCAGCTCGTGGGCTCGGTCCGCCAGCCGGGCCGGATCCGGCGGCGGCTCGGCGGCGACCCGAGCACGCAGTACCGGGTCACCGGTGTAAGCGTCGACGAAGCCTTCGACCAACCGGTCGAAGCGCAGCCCGAGCTGCACGTACTCGCGGGGCACGTCCAACACCAATGTCCCATTCCTCGACGGGGTGACGGCCGGGCTCAGGCGCCGTACCGGCGGTGCCGGTTGGCGTAGTCGCGCAGCGCCCGCAGGAAGTCCACCCGGCGGAAGTCCGGCCAGTAGGCGTCGCAGAAGTAGAACTCCGAGTGCGCGCTCTGCCAGAGCAGGAAGCCGGACAGCCGCTGCTCCCCCGACGTGCGGATCACTAGGTCGGGATCGGGCTGGCCCCGGGTGTAGAGATGTTCGGCAATGTGCTCGACGTCGATGAAGGCAGCGACCTCGTCGATGTTCACTCCGTCGCGGGCGTGCTTGGCCAGCAGGGAGCGAACGGCGTCGGCGATCTCCCGTCGGCCGCCGTACCCAATGGCGACATTGACTATCAGGCCGGTCTTGTCCGCCGTATCGTCGGCCGCCTCCTTGAGCATCCGGGCGGTCCGGTCCGGCAACAGGTCCAGGGAGCCAACCGGGTGGATGCGCCACGGGCGCTCGGCTCGAGCCAGGTCGACCACCGTGGCCTCGATGATCGACAGCAGCGGCTCCAGTTCGTCGACCGGCCGGCTCAGGTTGTCGGTGGACAGCAGCCACAGCGTGACGACCTCGACTTTGCTGTCCTCGCACCAGCCAAGCAGCTCTTCGATCTTGTCTGCTCCCCGGCGATGTCCGGAACTGGGGTCGGAGCCGACGGCGCGCGCCCAGCGCCGGTTGCCGTCGAGAATGACGCCGACGTGGCGGGGAACCGGCGCCCCGGCCAGCGACCGAGCGAGCCGCTGCTCATACAAGCCGTACAGGAGGTCGCGCAAGCCCACGTCCGCTCCACCTCCACCGTGGATCCCTGCCCACAGTATCGGGCCGGGACACGCCGAAGCCCTGTCGGCAGAGTCGCTATTGCGATCGTGGTGCGGCGGGAGCACGCTCCCACGGCGTGTCCCGAGCGCTGGGTGCACCGCGATCGCCTCGGGGGCGGAGGCAATCACGATCACCACGATCACCTCGGGGCTGGGTCGGGAGATCACCGCGGAACGCCTCGGGGCGGAGGCGGGCGATCACCGCGGAACGCCTCGAGCGCGGGCATAACGCGCCAAAGCCCCGCCTGATGAGCGGGGCGGGGCCTCGGGCAGGCTGGCTCGGCTAGCGGTCAGGCGTTGAGCCGCTCGACCAGAGCCTCGTACTCCTGCTGCAGCGCGGGCGGCAGCCGGTCGCCGAACTTCGCGTAGTCGGCCGGAATCAGCGAGGCCTCCTCGCGCCAGACGTCCTCATCCACCGTCAGCAGCAGGTCGAGCTGGGAGTCGGTGAGGTCCAGTCCACTGACGTCCAGCGAACCCTTGGCCGGCAGCAGGCCGATCGGGGTCTCCACGGCCTCGGCCTTGCCTTCGAGCCGCTCCACGATCCACTTGAGCACCCGGCTGTTGTCGCCGAAGCCCGGCCAGACGAACTTGCCGGCCGCGTCCTTGCGGAACCAGTTGACCTGGTAGATCTTGGGCAGCTTGTCGGGGTCCCCCTTGGCCCCGATGCTCAGCCAGTGACCGAAGTAGTCGGCCATGTTGTAGCCGCAGAACGGCAGCATGGCGAATGGGTCGCGGCGCAGGGCGCCGACTTTGCCCTCCGCGGCGGCGGTGGCTTCCGAGGCGACCGTGGAGGCGAGGAACACGCCGTGCTGCCAGTCCCGCGCCTCGGTTACCAGCGGGACGGCGCTCGCGCGGCGGCCACCGAACAGGAATGCCGAGATCGGCACGCCGGCAGGGTCCTCCCACTCGTCGGCAATGGTCGGGCACTGGCCGGCCGGCGCCGTGAAGCGGGAGTTGGGGTGCGCGGCGGGCTCCGGAGACTCCGGCGTCCAGTCGCGGCCCTTCCAGTCGATCAGGTGTGCGGGCTTGTCTTCGGTGAGCCCCTCCCACCACACGTCGCCGTCGTCGGTCAGCGCGACGTTGGTGTAGATGCAGTTGGCGTAGAGCGTTTCGATCGCGTTCTTATTGGTCTTCACCCCGGTGCCGGGAGCGACCCCGAAGAAGCCGTACTCCGGGTTGATCGCGTGCAGCCGACCGTCCTCGCCAAAGCGCATCCAGCAGATGTCGTCACCGACCGTCTCGGCCTTCCAGCCGGGGATCGTCGGCTGCAACATCGCCAGGTTGGTCTTGCCACAGGCCGACGGGAACGCGCCCGATATGTAACGGACGTCGCCATCGGGCGCGGTCAGCTTCAGGATCAGCATGTGCTCGGCCAGCCAGCCCGCGTCCCTGGCCATCACCGAGGCGATGCGCAGGGCGTAGCACTTCTTGCCCAGCAGGGCGTTGCCGCCGTACCCGGAGCCGAACGACCAGATCTCGCGGGTCTCGGGGTAGTGGACGATGTACTTCTCGCTGTTGCACGGCCAGGGCACGTCCTGCTCGCCGTCCGCCAGCGGCTTGCCGACGGTGTGCACGGCCGGAACGAAGAAGCCGTCCTCGCCCAGCAGGTCGAGCGTGCCGGTGCCCATCCGGGTCATGATCCGCATGGACACGACGACGTACGGCGAGTCGGTGAGCTCCACGCCGAGCTCAGAGATCGCCGAGCCGAGCGGCCCCATGGAGAACGGCACCACGTAGAGCGTCCGGCCGCGCATACACCCGTCGAACAGCGGCTGCAGGGTAGCCCGCATCTCCGCGGGAGCCATCCAGTTGTTGGTCGGGCCGGCGTTCTCCGGCTTCTCCGAGCAGATGAACGTGCGGCTCTCCACCCGGGCGACGTCGGTCGGGTTCGAAGCAGCGTAAAAGCTGTTCGGCCGCTTGTCCGGGTTGAGCCGCTTGAAGGTGCCGGCCTCGACCATCATCGAGGTCAGGCGGTCCCACTCCTCATCCGAGCCGTCACACCACTCCACCCGGTCGGGCTTGGTGAGCTCGGCCACCTCGCGCACCCAGTTGATCAACTTCTGGTGCTTGGTGGGAGCTTGGTCGAGACCAGCGATTGTCGACGCGGTAGTCATGGCATCCTCTCCTCGGGTTCGCCCAGAGCCCATTCACGACAGACGCCCACGATTGGGCTCGCCGTCGGCTGAGGGTGACATTACCGTCTCCCCTACCGTTGGAGGGAGTCCCCTGGGAGTCCCCTCCGGCCGGACCATTGATTCCGCCTCAGGCCTCGGCTGCCGGCACGGAGCCGGCGTAAGTGGGCGTGATCTGCCCGGCCGCGACCTCCTCGGCCCAGTGGCAGAACACTTGATGGCCCGGCCGCAGCTCGCGCAGGGCCGGCACCTCGTCGTGGCAGCGGGTCGGCTGCCGGAACGGGCAGCGGGTGTGGAACCGGCACCCGCCGGGCGGGTTGGCCGGAGACGGGAGGTCGCCGACCAGCAGCAGCCGCTCCCGGCGGTCCTCGACCTCCGGATCCGGGATGGGAATGGCCGACAGCAGCGCGATCGTGTAGGGGTGCAGCGGCTCGTCGTACAGGGTGTCGGACGGCGCTACCTCAACGATCACGCCGAGGTACATGACGGCGATCGTCTCGCTGATGTGGCGCACCACGGCCAGATCGTGGGCGATCACCAAATAGGTCAGGTTCAGCCGCTGCTGCAGCTCCTCCAGCAGGTTGACCACCTGGGCCTGGATGGACACGTCGAGGGCGGACACCGGCTCGTCGGCGATGATCAGGTCCGGGGACAGCGCGATGGCCCGGGCGATGCCGACCCGCTGCCGCTGCCCCCCGGAGAACTCGTGCGGGAACCGGGAGACGGCGTTGGTGGGCAGGCCGACCACGTCGAGCAGCTCTCGGACGCGGGCGTCCAGCGCCGGGCCGGCGACGACGTCGTGCGTGCGCAGCGGCTCGGCCAGGATCGAGCCGATGCTCTGCCGCGGGTCCAGGCTGGACAGCGGATCCTGGAACACCATCTGCATCCGCCGGCGCAACCGGCGCAGCTCCTCGCCGGTCTTGGCGAACACGTCCTCGCCGTCGAAGAACACGCTCCCGGCGGTGGCCGGCTCCAGGCGCAGCAGCGCGCGACCGACAGTGCTCTTGCCGCAGCCGGACTCCCCTACCAGGCCCAGCGTGGTCCCGCGGTCGATGTCGAGGTCGACGCCGTCGACGGCGCGCACCGCCCCCACGGTCCGTTCGAAGATCACGCCAGCGCGGATGGGGAAGTGCACCTTCAGCCCGCGGACCTCGACCAGGCTCACGGCCGCGCTTCCGGCTCGACACCGCGACCGAGCGGGGGGACACCGTCGGGTTCGACGCCGGGCGGCGGCACCGGGTTGCAGCAGCGCACCAGGTGCGGGATGGCGGTGGTGTCCGCGCCCGGCTCGTCGGCCGGCAGCAGATCGGGCGCCCCCTGGGTGCACGGCGGCACCCGGCGGGTGCAGCGCGGGACGAAGGCACAGCCCTGGGTCCAGGGCAGGGTGTCCCGCGGCGATCCGGGGATCGGCTGCAGCGGCGTACCGCGGGCCTGGTCGAGCCGCGGCACCGATGCCAGCAGGCCGGTCGTGTAGGGGTGTCGCGGTCGCGCGAACAGCTCCCGGCGGCTGGCGGACTCGACGATCCGTCCGGCGTACATGACGTTGACCCGTTCGCACAGTCCGGCGACTACGCCCAGGTCGTGGGTGATGAGGATCAGCGCGGCCCCAGAGTCGACCACCAGGGCGCGCAGCAGCGCCAGGATCTGCGCCTGGATCGTGACGTCCAGGGCGGTGGTCGGCTCATCCGCGATCAGCAGCCGGGGCCGGCAGGCCAGCGCGATGGCGATCATGACCCGCTGGCGCATCCCGCCGGAGAGCTGATGGGGGTATGCCGACATCCGCGCGACCGGGTCCGGGATCCCGACCGTGCGCAGGGCCGCCGCCCCCTCCGTCCGGGCCTGGGCCCGGGACAGACCGCGATGGCGCTCCAGCACCTCGGTGATCTGCCGCCCGACGGTGAGCACGGGGTTGAGCGAGGACAGCGGGTCCTGGAAAACCATGGTCACGTCGCTGCCGCGCAGGTCGCGCAGCTGGTCGTCGGAGAGCGTCAACAGGTCGCGACCGTCGAAGTACGCCGAGCCGCTGATCTGGACCGCCCGCTTGGGCAGCAGGCCGAGTGCGGCCAGCGACGCGACGCTCTTGCCGGAACCCGACTCACCCACGATGCCGACCGACTGGCCGGGTAGGACGTCGAAGCTCACGCCGTCGACGGCCTGGACGTCGGGGTGCCCGCGGCGGGTGAAGCGCACGCTCAGGTCGCGCACGCTCAGCAGCGGCGCAGAGCCCGTAGACGCAGAGCCCGTAGACGCAGAGCCCGTAGACGCAGAGCCCGTAGACGCAGAGCCCGTAGACGCAGAGCCCGTAGACGCGGCGGCCGCGGGTCCAGGCGCGACCGGTGCTCCCAGCGGCGTACTCACCGGCGCAGCTTGGGGTCGAGGGACTCTCGCAGGGCCTCCCCGAGCAGGGTGAAGCCGAGCACCGAGACGGTGATCGCCAGCCCGGGCAGGATGGCCAACTGCGGCGAGGTGTTCAGCGCGTTCTGGCTCTCCGCCAGCATCCTTCCCCACTCCGGCACCGAGGGGTCGGCGGAGCCCAACCCCAGGAAAGCGAGACCGGCGGCGTCGATGATGGCCGTGGCCAGGGCCAGCGTCGCCTGCACGATCACCGGCGCCAGTGAGTTGGGCAGCACGTGGGCGAGGGTGATCCGGCTGCGCCGAACGCCGAGCGAGCGGGCCGCCAGCGCGTAGTCGCTGCCGCGCTGCGAAAGCATCGAGGCCCGCAGCAGCCGGGCGAAGATCGGCACGTTGACCGTGGCAATGGCGATCATGACTGACTTGAGGCTGGGGCCGAGCAGGGCAGCCAGCCCGATGGCGAACAACAACCCGGGTACGGCGAGCATGATGTCCATCAGCCGCATAATCACGCCGTCCACCCATCCGGCCAGGCCGCCGGCCAGGGTGCCGAGGATGACGCCGATGGTGACGCCGAGCGTGGTCGAGACGATGCCGATGAGCAGCGACCAGCGCGCGCCGTAGATCAGCCGGCTGAGCTCGTCGCGGCCCTGCTCGTCCAGCCCCAGCCAGTGCGCTGCGGACGGCCCGGGCACCGAACCCGGGCGAACCTTGGTCAGGTCGGCGGCGGTCGGGCTGTGCGGGGCGAGCACCGGCGCCAGCAGCGCGACCAGCACGAACAGCGTGATCAGTGCGGCGCCGATGATGGCCACCGGGCTGCGCCGCAGCCGGGTGACGGCCTCCCGCAGCAGTCCGCCACTGCTCTCGACCTCGGTCGAAGTCTGGACCTGCTCGAGCTCGGCCAGGCTCATCGCGTCGCCAGGCTCATCGCGTCGCCGCCCTCATCGAGCTCGTACCCGCGGGTCGATGAACCCGTAGGAGAGGTCGACGAGCAGGTTCACGATCACAAACACGAACGCGATGAACAGGATGCCGCCCTGCAGCACGGCGAAGTCGCGGCTGAAGATGGCGTCGTACATGAACTGGCCCATGCCGCCCCAGGCGAACACGATCTCGGTCAGCACGGCGCCGGAGAGCAGCAGGCCGGTCTGCAAGCCGATCACGGTGACCACCGGGAGCATGGCGTTGCGCAGCACGTGCCGTCGGGTGATCACCCGGCGAGTCAGCCCCTTGGACTCCGCGGTGCGCACGTAGTCCTCGTTGGTCACCTCCAGGACCGACGCCCGGGTGATCCGGGTGATGATCGCCAGCGGGATCGAGCCCAGCGCCAACCCGGGCAGGACGAGGTGCCGGATCGCGTCGACACTGGCGGCCAGGTTGCCGGTCAGGATGCCATCGAGCACGTAGAAGCCGGTTGGATGGTCGGCAATCAAGGCCGGATCCTGCCGGCCGACGCTGGGCAGCCAGCCCAGCTTGACCGCAAACAGGTACTTGAGCAGGAAGGCCAGGAAGAACACCGGGATGGAGATCCCGAGCAGGGACAGGACAACGGAGGCGTTGTCGAACCAGCTCTGGTACCGCCGGGCAGCCGCATAGCCCAGCGGAATCCCACCACCGACAGCGAACAGCAGGCCGGCCGCGCTCAACTCCACCGTGGCCGGGAAGCGGCTGCGGATCTCCGCACTGACCGGGCGCTGCGTGGTGATCGACGTACCGAAGTCCAGCCGGACCGCCCGCTCCAGGAACTTGCCGTACTGCACGTAGATCGGACGGTCCAGGCCGTACAGGTGCTCGATCTGGGCCTTCTTCTCCGGCGTGGAGCGCTCGCCGAGCAGCGCGTCCGCCGGCCCGCCGGGCAGGGCGCGCACGTAGCCGAACACCAGCACCGACAGGCCCAGCAGGATCGGGACCAACAGCAGCAGGCGGCGGACGACGAACTTTCCCACGGCCCGATCCCCTCGCCGGGTTCAGCGGTCGCCGAGCGGTCAGCCGAGCGTGACCAGCGAGAACAGCTCCTCCTGCACCGGGCTGGGCACGAAACCCTTCACGTTCTTCGCGAACGCCAGCGCCGGCTTGGTGTGCACGTAGGGCACGCCCGGCAGGAACTGCATGATCTCGTCGTTGATCGTCTTGTACTCGCTCGTGCGCTTGCCCAGGTCCGTCTCTACCCGGGCCTTCTCCAGGTCGTCACGGATCTTCGGGTTGTCGAAGCCCCACTCGGGCAGCTGCTGCCGGAAGAACGTGCCGATGAAGTTGTCCGGGTCGCCGAAGTCGCCGGTCCAGCCGAGCAGGTACATCTGCGCGTTGCCGGACTCCACCGCGGACAGGTAGTCCGGGGACCACGGCGCCGACTTGGGCACGACCTTGAACCCAACCACCTCCAGGTCGGCCTTGAAGGCCTGGAAGTTCGCCGCCGGGTCGGGCATGTAGGGCCGGCTCACGCCGGTCGGGTACCAGAACTCGATAGTCGGGTCCTTGACCCCGGAGTTGGCAAGCAGCTGCTTGGCCTTCGCCGGGTCATAGGAGTAGTTGGGCACCTGCTCATTCCACCCGAACAGCGACGGCGGCTGGAACTGGGTGGCCACCTCGGCGCCCTCCGGGTACTTCGCCTTGACCAAGGCGTCCCGGTTGAGGGCGTAGGCGATGGCCTGGCGGAAGTTCTGGTTGTCCATCGGCGGCTTGGACTGGTTGAAGCCGACGTAGCCAACGTTGAACGCCGGCCGCTCCAGGATCTGGAAGCCGGCCGAGCGCAGCTGGCCGATGTCGCCCGGGGCCACGAGGTCGTAACCCTGAATTTCTCCGGACTGCAGCGCTTGTCGCCGGCCATTGCCGTCGGCGATCGGCTTGAAGATCACCCGCTGCAGCTTTGCCTTGTCGCCCCAATAATCGTCGTTGCGCTCCAGCACGAGCTTGTCGTTGCGGTCCCAGCTGGAGAACTTGTACGGCCCGGTGCCGATCGGGTGCGCCGTACCGAACTCGCTGGAGAACGACGGGGAGCTCGCCGAGCCGCCGATCTGGTCGGCGTTGTACTTCTTCAGCGCGTCCGGGCTGGCGATGGAGAAGGCGGGCAGCGTGAGCCCGGATAGGAAGGTCGACGACGCCGAGGTCAAGGTGAAGACGGCTGTGTTGTCGTCCTTGGCCTGGCAGGACTTGTAAAGGCTGACCCCGAGCTTGGGGTCGTCGTTGTGGGCGAAGCCGCCGAAGACGGTGCTCCAGTAGTAGGAGATCGACGAGCTCTGCTGGATGCCCTTGAAGTTGTACCAGCGGTCGAAGCTGAAGCAGACCGCCGCCGCGCTGAACAGCGTGCCGTCCTGGAACTTCACGTTCTTGCGTAGGTTGAACGTCCAGGTAATGCCGTCCGGGCTGGGCTGCCAGGTCTCCGCCAGCGCCGGCACGACATCGGTCCCGCCCTGCTTCGTGGTGACCAGGCCTTCGAAGATCTGCCGGATCGGCCGGAACGACTCACCGTCGTTGACGTACGCCGGATCCAAGGTCTTTGGATCCGCCGACGCGCCGAAGACCAGGGCGGCGTTGCCGCCACCGCCGCTGGACTTCGAGCCAGTACCGCCGCCGCACGCCGCCGCCCCGAGGGCCAGCGCAGCCATCGTCGCCACTACCGCCGTCCGCCTGGCTTTCAACATCGATTC
>JADGOU010000242.1 GCA_017882835.1 Frankiaceae bacterium
TAGATGCAGTGACCTTCGCCAGAATCTCGGATGAGCGGCGCGGCCCATCCCCCTTGTAGGGTGGGCCGCCATGCGTCGGCGAGCGCGCCATATCGCTCGAGGGAGAGTCAGATCGAGATCAACGGCATCATCACGGCCATCATCGTCGGCGCCATTGTCGGCGGCCTCGGCCGCCTGGTCGTCCGCGGCAGACAGAACATCTCACTGCTGATGACCCTGGTCATCGGCATCGCCGCCGCCTTGACCGGTACCTTCATCGCCCAGCAGCTGAACGTCGGCAACACCGCAGGCATTGACTGGATCCAGCTCCTCATCCAGGTGGGTCTTGCCGCCGTCGGCGTGACCCTGTACACCGGAGGCGGGCGCAGCCGGGGACGCTCGCGCACCAGGTAACCGAGACGCAGGCGACCGAGACGCAGGTAACCGTGACACAGACAGTGCCCAGCGCCACCTACCGGCTCCAGGTCACCGCAGGGTTCAGCCTGTTCGAGGCTGCCGCACTGACCGGCTACCTCTCCGAGCTCGGGGTTGGCGCCGTTTACGTCTCCCCCCTGCTGCGATCGACCACCGGGTCAAGGCATGGGTATGACGTGGTCGATCATCGGCTCGTCGATCCCGGCCGGGGCGGTGATGCCGGGCTGGCCGCGTTGGCCCAGGCGTGCCGCGCGGCCGGTCTGGGCCTGGTCGTCGACATCGTACCCAATCACATGGGTGTGGCCGTTCCGCCGGAGAACCACGTCTGGTGGGACGTACTACGGCTGGGCCAGGAGTCGCAGTACGCCCGCTGGTTCGATATCGACTGGCAGATCAACGACGGCAGGATCCTGATCCCGGTACTCGGTGACGACGCTGACCCGGCGGCCGATCTCACGGTCGAGGAGGGTGAGCTCCACTACTACGAGCACCGGTACCCGATCGCGCCCGGGACCGGCGAGGGCACCGCAGCCGCGGTCCACGACCAGCAGCACTACCAGCTGGTCAGCTTCCGGTTCGCGGACACTACGCAGAACTACCGCCGGTTCTTCGCGGAAACTGAGCTGGCAAGTCTGCGGGTCGAGGACCCGACGGTGTTCGAGGCAACCCACGCCGAGATCCGGCGCTGGGTGACCGACTATGGGGTGACGGGTCTTCGCATCGATCACCCGGACGGACTGGTCGACCCCGGCGGTTACTTCGAACGGTTGGCTGCTGCCGTTCCGGACTGCTGGATCACGGTGGAGAAGATCACCGAGCCGGGCGAGCAGCTCCCCTCAGTCTGGCCGGTGGCCGGGATGACCGGCTACGACGCGCTGGGCGAGGTCAACGCGCTGCTGCTGGATCCCGCCGCTGAAGACGCCATGACCCATCTCTACCTCGAGCTGACCGGCGACCACCGCGACTTCGAGCAGCAGATCGCCGACGGCAAAAGGATGGTGGTCACCACCATCATGCAAGCCGAGGTGCGCCGGCTGGCCCGGCTCGTGCCGGAGGTCGGCTCCGTCGACGACACAGTGGCTGCCCTCGGCGAGCTCGCGATCGCGTTTCCGGTGTACCGCTCCTACCTGCCGCTCGGCGCGGAGTACCTCGCCGAAGCCGTCCGCCGGGCCACCGTTCGCCAGCCACAGCTGACCCCGGTCATCGAGGCGATCCTCCCCCGGCTGTCCGACCCTTCTGACGCACTCTGCATCCGCTTCCAGCAGGTGACCGGGGCGATCATGGCCAAGGGCGTCGAGGACACCGCTTACTACCGCTACACCCGGTTCATCGGGCTGAACGAGGTCGGCGGATACCCAGGCACCTTCGGCTCCGGGATCGCCGAGTTCCATGCTGCCCAGCAACGCCGGGCCAAGGCATCGCCAGCCGGCATGACGACCCTGTCCACCCACGACACCAAGCGGGCCGAGGACATCCGCGCCCGCCTGGCGGTGCTGGCCGAGCTGCCCGATGAGTGGGGCGATACGGCACGGCGGCTGATGGCCCTGGCACCTGTACCGAACGCCGCGTTCGGGTATCTCCTCTGGCAGACCGCCGTCGCACTTCCGGCACTGCCGGCCTTTGCACTACATGCGGTGCCCGAACAGACATCGGCGGCCAGCAGCGAAATTGACGACCCGAGGCGGGCCCGTTTCCATGCGTATGCCGAGAAGGCGATGCGGGAGGCCGCGGACGGCACGAGCTGGGTCGATGGGGACGAGGAGTTCGAGGCAGCGGTGCACGCAGCGGTCGACGCCGCCTACGACAAACCCGAGATGCGCGCGCTGATCGCCGCCATGTCCGCCCGGATCGAGCCACACGGGTGGGTGAACTCGCTGTCGCAGAAGCTCATCCAGCTGACCATGCCCGGGGTGCCGGACGTCTACCAGGGCAGCGAGCTGTGGGATGACTCGCTGGTCGACCCTGACAACCGTCGGCCGGTGGACTTCGCCTTCCGGTACGCGGCGCTGACCGCGCTGACCGAGCCGCCAGTCCTGGATGACACCGGGCTGGCCAAGCTGTGGGTGGTCAGCCGGGCACTGCGAGCCCGCCGGGACCACCCTGAGCTGTTCACCGGCTACACGCCCTTGTTGGTCGACGGGCCGAGGCAGAAGCACCTGGTCGCCTTCGACCGCGGTGGCGCGATCACCCTGGCGACCAGACTGCCGGCCGGCCTGTCCGACGATGGTGGCTGGGGCGACACGGTTCTGCCCCTGCCACCAGGCCGGTACCGCGACGTGTTCACCGGCTCCAGCTGTACGGGTGAGCTGTTGCTGGCCGATGCTCTCGACGAGTACCCGGTGGCGTTGTTGCTGGCTGAGAAGTCCTGATGCTTAACGAGAAGCCCTGATGCCCGAGGTGAGTGTATGGGCACCAAACGCCGATCGGGTGCGGGTCGCGATCGGCGAACCGGGGCTCGAGATCGGCGAACCGGACGGGCGGGGCGAGCCCGTCGAATACCCGCCGTCCACGACAACGGACCTCCAGCCGGCTGGTGGCGGCTGGTGGCGCGCAGACGTGGCCGAGGCACTTCCGGGCCGCGAGTACGGATTCCTGCTGAATGACGACGAGCAGGTCCTGCCCGACCCGCGATCCCGGCGGCAACCCCGTGGTGTCCATCAGCCGAGCCGGTTCTACGCCGACGACTTCGCCTGGACCGACGCCGGCTGGCCAGGTCATGGCCTTCCCGACTCTGTCATCTACGAGCTACACATCGGCACGTTCACCGAGGCCGGCACCTTCGACGCCGCGATCGAGCGACTCGACCATCTGGTCAGGCTGGGCGTGACCCACGTCGAGATCCTGCCGGTCAACGACTTCAACGGCGAGTGGAACTGGGGCTACGACGGCGTGCTCTGGTATGCCGTGCACGAGGCCTACGGCGGCCCGGACGGTCTGAAGCGGCTCGTCGATGCCTGCCACCGCGCAGGCCTGGCCGTGGTGCTCGACGTCGTCTACAACCATCTCGGCGCTTCCGGCAACTATCTGCAGCGCTTCGGTCCGTACCTGCAGACCGACCGAAACACGTGGGGCGACCTGGTCAACCTGGACGGCGAGTCGGCGGGACCGGTCCGCGAGTACATCCTGGACAACGCACTGACGTGGCTGTCGGAGTTTCACGTCGACGCGCTGCGCCTGGACGCGGTGCACGCGCTGCGGGACACCTCGGACGTCCACCTGCTGGCTGAGCTTTCTGCCCGGGTCAAGACCCTTTCGGCGGAACTGGGCCGACCTCTGGTCCTGATAGCCGAGTCCGACCTCAACGACCCGATCATGGTCACCGACCGCGGCGAGGGCGGGTACGGGCTGGACGGTCAGTGGGATGACGACGTGCACCATGCATTGCACGCGCTCCTGACCGGGGAGAGGCAGGGCTACTACGGCGACTTCGGGTCAGTGTCGGCGCTGGCCAAGGTGCTGACCCGGGCGTTCTTCCACGATGGGACATACTCCAGCTTCCGGGGCCGAGACCACGGCAAGCCGGTGGACGGCGAGCACACCCCGGGATACCGGTTCGTCGCGTGCCTTCAGAACCACGACCAGGTCGGCAACCGGGCCGCTGGCGACCGGCTCCCCCAGATCGCCCCACTCGGCATGCTGAGAGTCGGAGCCACGCTGCTGCTGACCTCACCGTTCACCCCGATGCTCTTCATGGGTGAGGAGTGGGCTGCCAGCACGCCGTGGCCCTTCTTCACCTCGCACCCCGAGCCGGAGCTGGCCGAGGTCACCGCAACCGGGCGGATCAAGGAGTTCGCCGACCACGGCTGGGATATCGGCGAGGTCGTCAACCCACAGGATCCAGCCGCCTTCATGGGGGCCAAGCTGCGCTGGTCCGAACGCGACGAGCCTGAGCACGCGGACATGCTGGCGCTCTACCGCCGGCTGCTGCGGTTGCGTCGTGAGCACCCGGATCTGGCCGATCCCCGCCTCTCCCTGGTCACAGTCGACTTCGACGAGGACGAGCGGTGGGTCATCGTGCACCGTGGCGCGTTCCGCGTTCTGGCCAACCTGGCCGACCAGGCTCAGCTGCTGCCGTGCGCCTCAGGAGACGTGCTCTTCAGCACCGAGCCTGGCCTGTATGCCGATGGCCGCCAGATCACGCTGCCGGCTCGGTCGGCCTGCATCATCGGGGCAGGCACGGTCTGAAGGTCTGGGGCGCCGGCGTTCCGCAAGATGACGTCATACGAATGGGTGCCGAAAAGTACCCATTTGGCCGAAGGTCCAAATCCACCTATTTGCACCAGCTTGGCCATATGCAGGTGGGATCATGGAGTTGAAGGAAAAGGTGTGTGAGCAGGTGTGATCATGGCAACAAAGGGATGTCCCA